>NZ_JAUSUX010000002.1 GCF_030813795.1 Desulfofundulus luciae
GAGGGCTTGACCAGGACGAATGAAACTCCGCTGTGAAGTTTTGAGGGAATTTTATCAGGACCAGGATGAAAACAGGGGTTGCGAAATTAGATTCTAACCTCTGACATCAGACGACTGACGACCGTTTTCCGGTGGCCATGCCGGAGGGGAAACACCCGTTCCCATCCCGAACACGGAAGTTAAGCCCTCCAGGGCCGATGGTACTTGGGGGTCTACCCCCGGGAGAGTAGGTCGCTGCCGGAAAATTATTCAAAGTCCCTGGATTTGTATCCAGGGGCTTTTTATTTTTTTTACGTTGTCTGGTGAACCGGGGCCGTGGGTGCAAAAAATTTTTTGAAAAAATCGAGAACCGGGGAGGAAAAAGCCGAAACATATAGAATTGTATAATTGTCTAAATGTATATACATATATGGTAATCAAGTCCTGGCTCAAAGAATTAAAAAATCCTTTTTTGGGGGGGTTGTGGATGAAGCTATAAAAATGCCCCGGGTTGAGGAATTTGTGTTTGCAACTTATGGAAAAACTAAAATTTTAGGAGGGAAATTTAATGACACGGGAAGAAAAACAGGAACAAATGTTTGAATTGTGGCTTTCGGGCAATGGTATAGAATTTGTTAACCAGGAAGCTGAAAGGTCGTACAGGGAAAGGGTAACCCGCATAAAAGACGCCATTCAGTTAAAAAAGGTGCCGGATCGCGTACCGGTATGTCCCTTTACAGGACTTTTCCCTGCATATTACGCTGGAATAACCGTTCAAGACTTAATGTATGACTATGATAAAGCAGCGGCTGCGTGGAAGAAATATGTTTTAGATTTGGAACCTGATGCCTATATGGGCATGTTTTTAGCTCCTCCAGGTAGATTTTTTGAAATTCTTGACTACAAGTTGTACCAGTGGCCGGGCCATGGTGTTCAACCGGATCGCTCATACCAGTGCCTTGAGGCTGAGTATATGAAGGCAGATGAGTACGATGCTCTGATTCAAGATCCTTCCGATTTCTGGGTAAGGGTTTACTTTCCGCGCGTTTTTGGCGCTCTAAAGCCTTTTGAAAAACTGGCTCCCCTTACTGATGTTATGGAAATGCCACTGACCTGCGGGAGCTTTATTCCCTTCGGTTTTCCCGAAGTGCAGGATGCTTTTAAGGCTGTTTTAGAAGCTGGTAACGAAGCTGTTCGTTGGGCCGGTGTGGTTCGCGCGGTGGACCAGGCACTTCAAGGGCAAGGATTTCCCGCCTTTGTTGGGGGAGCGAGCAAGGCACCTTTTGATATTATCGGCGACACTCTCAGGGGTACCCATGGAATTATGCTGGACATGTACAGGCAGCCTGAGAAACTGCTTCAGGCCCTTGAAGTATTAACTCCTCTTGCCATAAGGATGGGAGTATCCTCGGCCAAGGCTGCCGGCAACCCGCTGGTATTCATGCCGCTGCATAAAGGGGCGGACGGTTTCCTGTCGGACCAGCAATTCAGGACTTTTTATTGGGCGACGTTGAGAAAGGTTATTATGGGCTTAATAGAAGAAGGATTGGTACCCTTCCTGTTTGCCGAGGGTGGCTATAACACCCGTTTAGAAGTTATTTGTGATCTTCCGAAGGGTAAGACGGTGTGGCTTTTTGATAATACCGATATGGCTAAGGCAAAAGAAATCCTGGGGGATACAGCCTGTATAGCCGGCAATGTACCAATTAGTTTGTTAACCCTGGGAACAGCACAAGAAGTAAAAGATTACTGCAAACAACTGATAAAAACTGCAGGGAAAGATGGAGGATTTATTTTATGCAATGGGGCGGTAATCGATGATGTGCCTCCGGAAAACCTGCGCGCCTTGATAGAATCTGCAAAGGAGTACGGAACCTACTCTTAGCAACAGGGGAGAATGGCAGTTTGGCTCTTTTCCTGAATAGCAGATTTGTATTGAAGGATAAGTCCCAAGAATTTTCTATAAATATGAATTTTAACAGTTAGGAGGAAAAGCGAAATGGAAAAAGAAAAAATGACAGAACTGGCAAGAGCTTTGATGGAACTGGACGAAAAAAGAGTCTACCAGCTGGTAGACGAGAAGATCAAGAACGGTATTTCCCCACTGGATATTATTGCTGAGTGCAATGAGGGCATGGCGGGCGTGGGCGATTTGTTTTCTGCAGGCCAGTACTTTTTAAGCCAGATGCTCTTCGCTGCGGAGATATTCAAAAACATCATGAAACAGCTGGAGCCCATTATGCCCAAAGCGGAGGCAAGCACTTCCAGGGACAAGGTTGTTATAGGGACCGTCAAGGGAGATATCCATGATATCGGCAAGAACATCGTAGTCAACCTCCTGCGCGGTTCCGGTTTTGAAGTCATCGACCTTGGCGTGGACGTGCCGGCCGAAAAATTTGTAGAAGCGCTCAGGGAAACCGGGGCCAGGGTGCTCGGTTTAAGCGCCTTGCTTAATTTCACTTACCCCGAGATGAAAACCGTGGTAGAGGCTGTTACCGAAGCTGGTTTAAGGGATAAGGTGACCATCATCATCGGAGGAGCCCCGTGCAATGAGCAGGTCCGGCAGTTTACGGGCGCCGACTATTATGCGGAAGACGCTGTAGCGGGTGTCAACATTTGCAAGAAAGTTTATTCTTAATCATAACTACCCCATGGCCGGAGTTAACTCCGGCCATGGGCAGAATACCGGGAGGCATGTATGTTAATCATCGGCGAGAGAATCAATTCCACCCGTAAAAGCATAGACAGGGCGGTTCGGGCTAAAGATGTGGACTTTATCCGCGAAGAGGTGTTAAACCAGGTAAACGCCGGGGCGCACATGCTCGATGTGAACTGCGGCACCCTGGACGCGCAGGAAGAGCCGGCCACCATGGAATGGCTTGTGCAAACCGTACAGGAAATTGCCGGTGTTCCCCTGTGCATTGATAGTGCCAATTACAAAGCCCTGGCCGCCGGGTTAAGCGTTCACCGGGGTAAAGCAATGATCAATTCCATCAGCGGGGAAACTGAAAGGTATAAAAAAGTATTACCCCTGGTGAAGGAGTACGGCGCGTCTGTAGTGGCCCTCTGTATGGACGACAGGGGTATCCCGGCAAACAAAAACCAGGCCCTGGAGGTTGGTGTAAAACTGGTCAACGACCTCCTGGATGCCGGAGTACCGGTTGACGATATTTACTTTGACCCTCTGGTGCGCTCCGTGGCCACCAATCCCGAAACGGTGGTAGAAACATTGCGCCTCATGGAAGAGATGTCATCCAGATTCAGCGGCCTGCATTTTGTTTCGGGATTGAGCAATGTATCCTTCGGGTTGCCGGAACGCCGGCACCTGAACCGGGCCTACGTGGTGTTGAGTATGGCCAGCGGGCTTGACGCCGTCATCGTCGACCCGCTGGACAGCACCTTGATGGCTCTGGTGTACGCAACGGAGGCACTGCTGAACAAGGACCGGTTCTGCATGCAGTACATCCGCTGTTACCATCAGGGAAAGTTAAAAGCATAGCTTCTTTTATTACAGTTTCACTATCTAACTGTCTGTATTCCTGGTGAAGAAAGTTGAGTAATCCGGCAATGTATGGTTTAATGAATTATTATAAACTAAATGTTAAGCTTACCGAAAAGGACGTTTCCTGTACCGGGTGGGACTGCCTGTCCAGGACATCCAGTACCTATTCACGTTCGCTGGTTAATGAGATACTGGAGGAAGCACATCAGTTGGCCCGGGCGGAAGCCGTTTGCAAAGCCGTGCCGGTGGTAAAAACAACCGGCAGGCAGATTTTCCTGGAAGGCGGCCAGGCGTTGACAAGCAGTCTGCTTGTCCGCCTGGCCGGCACCGCCCAGAGCCTGCTCCTGGTTGTCTGCACGCTGGGACATATGATTGACCGCAGGGTGGAGGAGTATAGCCGCAAGGGGCTGGCGGCGCATGCCTACTTTTTGGATATCGCCGGTACGTGCATTATTGAAGCGGCCGGCAGGCAACTGGTAGAAAGGATTAAAACGCAGGTGGAAGCCTGCGGCCTTAAGACGACAATATCTCTGGGTCCCGGCCACTCTTACTGGAAAAACCTTCAGGACCAGCGGATCATTTATGATCTGGTGAACCCTTCAACGATCGGTGTAAGCATACTGAAAAGCGGCATTATGTTGCCCAAAAAATCCTTGAGCATGGTTATGGGAATCGGGCGCGAATTGCCCCCCAGCGCGGAAAACCATTGCTACTACTGCAGCATCAGGCGAAAATGTCCCTTGAGCCGGGCCAGAGATCCGCTGTAGAGGTCCAGGTCAGGACATTTGTTGAAAGGGGTGATAAAAGTCTGGCCGGTGACAAAATTAACAGGAATTCCTTTGTGCCTCCTTATTTTCAACTGGCCCAGATTTTAGAGCAAAAAATCCTTTCGGGAGAATTAAAACCGGGTGATTCCCTGCCGTCTGAAAATGATCTGGGCAAGGAATATAATTTAAGCCGCATGACTGTTCGCAAATGCCTCAATATACTGGCTGAAAGAGGGCTGATATCCGCCTACCGGGGCCGGGGTACCTTTGTTTCCCGGCCGGCCCTGGACCGGGCTGTATTTACCATTGAAGAATACCACCAGGAGATGTCCCGCCGTGGCTTAACCCCGGAAGCCAGGTTAATCGCGGTCAACGTGCTCAAAGCCTCAGCGGAAATCAGTGGAAGACTGGAGTTGAAGGCTGACGAGAGGGTTTTATACTTTTGCCGGCTACTCCTGGCCGACAATGTGCCGATGGCCATCGAACGCAAATACATGCGTTTTAAAAAGGGGAGCCCCATACTGGAAAACGAGCTGCAGTACAAGGCCTTTTCGGAAGTAATCTCAATGCATAGCGAGGTGCTGCCGGTGCGCAGCCGTATGGTGATGCGGCCATCACTGGTTGAAAAAGAAGATGCTCTGCTGCTTCAGGTCCCGCCTGGTTCACCCGTCTTTTACCTTGAACAGTATTTGTACGCCAATGACGAAACGGTTGTTGGTTGGGGTTTTTTTATTTTCCGGGGGGACCGCTTTACTTTAGTGTCCGAAGTTCGACCGCTGAAGGGGGTTGAGTAAATTGCCTTCCCTGGCCCAGGCAATCAGCGACCTGAATGAAAGCCTCGCGATGGAGCTGGTTAAACTCCGCCTGGATATGGGTGCCACGCCCCTGGACATCGTAGAAGAGTGCAGGAACGGCATGATAGCTGTGGGAGAGCGCTACTCCAGGGGAGAATATTTCCTGGGAGACCTGGTTTTATCCGCAGAGATTTTTCATGAAATTATGCAGGTACTTACTCCGGCTCTTGATAAAAAAGTAACGCACAAACCCGTCGGGAAGATAGTATTTGGGACGGTTGAAGGCGACATTCATGACATAGGTAAAAATATTACCATCTCTTTGTTGCGCTGTCATGGTTTCGAGGTCTGTGATCTGGGGGTAAATGTGCCTCCAGATAAGTTTATTCACTATCTAAAAGAAACAGGGGCAAGCATTCTGTGCCTGTCCATCCTGCTTTCCTCCTGTTTTGGAGCCCTGCAGCGCACGATTAATTTAGTTCGCCTGTTTGACAGCCGGAGAAGGATTAAAGTTCTCATCGGAGGCCTGGTTAATGAAAAGGTGCGGGAATATTCAGGGGCGGACGATTGGGTGACCGACGCCCGTAGGGGTGTTACCATATGCCAGAAATGGATGGGAGTGCTATAAATTGAGTGTTATTATCGAATTTGAACCTGTCGGCCGCCGGGTAGAGGCAGAACCCGGCCAGACTGTTATGCAGGCTGCACGGGGGGTGTTTACTCCTGAGTCGGGCGGTGTCAGCGCGCCATGTGGTGGCAGGGGACTTTGCGGGCGCTGCAGGGTGCGCCTGGTGGAAGGTGAATTTTCGCCACCCAATGAGGTTGAAAAGAGACTGCTCGGTAAAAAAGGTCTCGATGAAGGTTACCGCCTGGCATGCCAGGCGGTGATAGTTGGCCCGGCAAAGGTGGAAATTCCGCCGGAAACCCTCACCGGGCGCCAAAAGCTGCAGTTGGAAGGAACAGATGCGACTGTCGTTCCAGAACCCGCGATTAAACGCTATAACATTCCCCTGAAAACCACGTCCGTTGATTACCCGTATTCAACCTGGCAGCAGGTGGAAGCCTTCCTGGCCCAAAATTACGGGTTGCCCTGCTTGCGTATAGATCCCGGGCTGATAAGCCGGGTTGAGGCTCTGGCCGGAGATGATCCGGTGACGGTTTCCCTCCGCGGCAGGGAGATAACCAACGCCCTTGTGAACGGCAAGACAAGAAAGCCAGTCGGTCTGGCGGTGGACCTTGGAACCACCAAAATAGCCGGTTTTTTAGTCGATCTGGAGACCGGTATAACCCTGGCTGCCGAAGGTATTTTGAACCCGCAAATTGCTTACGGTGAAGATGTAATAAGCCGGCTGGCTTATGCCCTTGAAGGGGAAGAACAGTACAGCCGTATCGTCCAGGTGTTGAGGGAAGGACTTGACCGGCTGCTGCACGCTCTCTGTGGAGCAGCGGGCGTGGTTCCTGAAGATGTTGAAGAGGCTGTGATTGTGGGGAATACAGCCATGCATCATCTTTTGTTGAGATTGCCGGTATGCCAGCTGGCAAGGTCCCCCTATGTGCCGGCAGTAACGCTGCCGGTGGAAATTAAAGCACGCGACCTGGGCCTGGGTATGGCTTTCGGTGCTGTTGCCTACCTGGTGCCGGCCGTTGCCGGCTTTGTGGGGGGAGACCATGTGGCCATGATCTTGAGCAGCCGCATACATGAGGCCCGTGGGGTAACCCTGGGCCTGGACATCGGCACCAACACCGAAATTGTACTTGCCCGGGACGGAGAAATGATTTCCTGTTCGTGCGCTTCCGGTCCGGCCTTTGAAGGAGCTCACATTCAGCAGGGAATGAGGGCGATTGACGGTGCCATCAGCAGGGTGGATGTGGCTGACGGGGGGCGGAAATTGTACTATGAGACCATCGGCGGCAGTCCGCCGGTGGGTATCTGTGGATCGGGTATACTGGACGCCGTGGCAGGACTGTACCGGGCAGGAGTGATAAGCTATAACGGCCGGTTGGACGCCAATCATCCCCGGGTCAGGTTTAACGGTGAAAGGAAAGCTGCTGAATATGTTCTGGTGCCGTCGGAGGAAAGCGGGGTTGACCGGGACATAGTAATTACCCAGAAAGACATCAGCGAAATACAGCTGGCGAAGGCTGCCATAGCCGCCGGAACAAAGGTTTTACTTGAGAAAGCCGGTTTGAAGGAAGAAGATGTTCAGAGAGTAATTGTGGCCGGTGCTTTCGGGACCCACCTGCGGCTGGAAAGTGCCGTCGCCATCGGCATGCTGCCTGATCTGCCGCTGGAACGCTTTCAACAGGTGGGTAACGCAGCAGGTGCCGGTGCCCGGATAATCCTTTTATCTGAAACCGAACGCCGGCGGGCGGAAGAAATTGCCCGTAATATTAAGTATGTAGAACTGGCGGCGATGCCGGAGTTCAGCAATAACTTTTTAAATCAGATGAGGTTCCCCGTATAACTAAAATCCAGCTTATACGACCTGCCTGTATATCTTCTTTAACCTCTCCACGCTGCGAATGTCGGAGAGTCCGCATGATGAGGCCAATATCAGCTTGCAGCTATTTTTTAGATCGTTAATATATTGAAGCATTTCAGCCTCTTCATTATTATCCGGGTCCGGCCCCATCAGCCACCCGGCCTTTATTCCCGAAAGGATTATAACATTTTCAGGCAGCCTGCGGCACAACTCCACCAGGCGCATGGCTTCGGGTTCCAGGGAAAAAATTGAATATTCCTCTTCGACCAAAAAGGAGATTATCGATTCAATGTTGCCGTCGGAGTGAAAGCCCATTGGTTTGCCGCCTTTTATTGAATTTTTTAGCCTGCGGTACGAAGGCAAGAGTATACTCTTAAACTGCTCAGGAGAAAAGTATAGCCCACGCTTATAGGCTATGTCGTCGCACAGGATAAGCAGATCGGCGCCGGCATTATCGGCCGCCGTCAACTCATCAGCCGCCAGGGCCGTGTTTTTTTCCAGGTGTTCTTTCAGGCGGTCCGGGTTATAAAACCATTTTATAACCTCTATAAAACCGTGTTCTCTGACAGTTCGCTCAAAGGGGCCGTCAACGGTGACTCCACAGACCAGGCCTGAGGCATGAGCTTTTTTTATGAGGAGGCTCATCTCCCCGGAATTGACAGGGAGACTTTCAACGGGGCTGGTGTAGCTAAAAAAACAAATGTCGGCACCAATGCTTGCACTGAGAGTGATCAGGGACTCCTGCGTTTGTTCCAGGCCTAACTCTCTTAATATTTCCCCGGAAATCCAGAGTTCTCCCCGGGGAATTTTTCTTTTCTTTTTTTGCAGCAGGGAGCTATAAAATTCCACAGACACTCATTCCTTTCTTCCTCACCCAGCAGGTTTTTTAGGGGTACCTGCATTTATTTTAATACACATAAATAAAGCCGGTTAAGCTTCGTTTAAAGTATAGGTATGGATGTACGGACACGGGCGAGGGGCGCTTTCAGGATGACCGTGGGGCCCCGGGAACACCGGAACGAGCAGTGATTGCTGCGACGGGGTTGCGTTCCCGTAAGCCGCCGGAGCAGTTTGTCCGGGGTTTTTGCTTTCTGCACCTCCGCTCCACTTGTCTTAATAGCGAAAGTCAGTTAAAATAAATGGAGTAAAAAATTGAAAAGTGGCGATTGGGGGAAGTGGAAGTGGCGGAAAAGGGTACGTGGACCGTGAAAAAAGGCCTGGCGGAGATGCTCAAGGGCGGCGTGATAATGGACGTTACCACACCGGAACAGGCCAAGATTGCCGAGGAAGCCGGTGCCTGCGCCGTAATGGCCCTGGAGCGGGTGCCTGCCGATATCCGCGCTGCCGGGGGCGTGGCCCGCATGGCCGACCCGACGGTCATCTTACGCATCATGGATGCCGTCACCATTCCGGTAATGGCCAAGGTGCGCATCGGCCACTTTGTGGAGGCACAGATTTTAGAACAACTGGGTGTGGATTACATAGATGAAAGTGAAGTGCTCACCCCGGCTGACGAGCAGCATCACATTGACAAGCACAAGTTCAAGGTACCCTTTGTCTGCGGCGCCCGCAACCTGGGTGAAGCCCTGCGGCGCATTGCCGAAGGCGCCGCGATGATCCGGACCAAAGGGGAGCCGGGCACCGGCAACGTGGTGGAGGCCGTGCGCCACATGCGCATAATGATGGCCGAAATCCGCCGGGTGCAGAACATGCCCCGGGAAGAACTGATGGCCCTGGCCAAGGAGATGGGCGCCCCCTATGAGCTGTTGCTGCAGGTGGCCGAGCAGGGCCGCCTGCCCGTGGTGAACTTTGCCGCCGGCGGCATTGCCACCCCGGCGGACGCCGCCCTGATGATGCAACTGGGCGCCGACGGCATTTTTGTGGGTTCGGGCATCTTCAAATCCCAGAACCCGGCCGCCCGGGCCCGGGCCATTGTGGCGGCCACCACCCACTACAACGACCCGCAGGTCCTGGCCGAGGTATCCAAGGATCTGGGCGAAGCCATGCCCGGACTGGAGATTGCCACCATTGCTCCCGAACAGAGAATGCAGGACCGCGGCTGGTAATTAAGCAACAGGGGAAGGAAGTTAATCTACCATGTTGATCGGAGTACTGGCCCTGCAAGGAGCCTTCCGGGAACACCAGGAAATGCTTGCCGCCCTGGGGGTGGAGTCCCGCCAGGTGCGCAAACCGGAGCAACTGGAGGGAATAAATGGTTTGATCATCCCGGGTGGCGAAAGCACCACCATGGGCAAACTGCTTCAGGATTATAACCTTTTTGAACCAGTCCGCCAGAAAGCCCTGCAGGGAATGCCTGTTTTTGGCACCTGTGCCGGCCTTATTTTGCTGGCGCGGGAGATTGCATGTTCCGCCCAGCCCCGGCTGGGGTTGATGGATATGGTGGTGGAAAGGAATGCCTTCGGCCGGCAGGTGGAAAGTTTTGAGGTGGACCTGGATATACCTGTCCTGGGGGAAAAACCCCTGCGGGCGGTTTTTATCCGCGCCCCCTATATTGTATCCGTAGGCCCGGGGGTGGAAGTGCTGGCGCGGTACGGCGATAAAATTGTGCTTGCCCGGCAGGGCCGCTTTCTGGCCTGTGCTTTTCACCCGGAACTGACCGACGATACCCGCCTGCACCGTTTGTTCCTGGAGCAATGTTAATGTTTTGTAAAACGGCCAATTAAAGTGTTGCCAAAAGTCACGGCTTATAGTATTATGTAAGTCAGGTTCAAAAAATAACAAACCCGATGCAGGGGTAGAGTAGCCAGAAGGGCCTTTGCAGAGAGCCGGTGGTTGCTGTGAACCGGTAAGGTGTCTGGTGAAAGAGCTCCCCGAAGGGGACCTGCTGAAAACAGCAGTAGGCAGGTACGGGCAGTTCCCGTTATCACATTCGAGAGGGCAGGTAAGTGGGTCAATCTTGCCTGTCAAATAGGGTGGCACCGCGGGAGTAACCTCTCGTCCCTGTTGGTTATCAGCCAGCATGGGATGGGGGGTTTAATTTTTTAGGCTAAAATTTAAGTCAAGGGAGAGGTAGACCATGCGGGAAAAACAATACCTGATGATTCCGGGACCGACACCAGTACCTCCGCCAGTAGTCGCGGCCATGTCCCGCCCCATGATCGGTCACCGCAGTGAAGACTTTGCCGCGCTGCACCGGCGCATCCAGGAGAAAATCCGGCAGGTATTTCAGACCTCCCAGGAAGTTTTCATCCTGACCAATTCCGGTACGGGTGGCCTGGAAACGGCCGTTGCCAACGTAATTTCCCCCGGGGACCGGGTGCTGGCTTTAATTACCGGTAACTTTGGGGAAAGGTTCGCCAACATTGCCAGGGCCTACGGGGCCGAAGTGGACGAAGTGAATTTCGGCTGGGGCAACCCTGTAGACCTCCAGGTAGTCAGGGAAAAGCTGGCCCGGAACCCCGGCTATAAGGCCGTCCTGGCGACCCAGAACGAAACTTCCACCGGGGTACTTAATGACATTGCCGGTATTGGCGCCCTGGTGGCCGAAACACCGGCCCTGTTGCTGGTGGATGGGGTCAGCGGCGTGGGCGGCATTGAAATCAAGATGGACGAGTGGCAGGTAGACATTCTGGTTACTGCGTCCCAAAAAGCCATGATGCTGCCCCCCGGCCTGGCCATGATTGGAGTGAGCCCCAAGGCCTGGGCAGTGATTGAAGGGAACCGTTCGCCGCGTTTTTATTTCAGCCTCCCGGCGGCCAAAAAAGCCCTGGCCAAGTGGAATACGGCCTACACGCCTAACGTGGCCCTGTTCTTCGGGCTGGACGCGGCCCTGGACATGATGCTGGCCGAGGGGCTGGAAAATGTTTACCGCCGCCATCTCCTGCTGGCCAAAGCTACCCGGGCGGCCGTCAGCGCTCTAGGACTGTCGCTCCTGGCGGCGGATCACTGCGCATCTCCCACGGTGACCGCCGTGCACAGCCCCGAAGGAATTGCAGCCGACGACCTGCGCAAAGTCCTGAAGGAAGAGTTTGGCATCACCTTTGCCGGGGGTCAGGGCATTCTTAAAGGGAAGATTTTCCGCATTGCCCATATGGGTTACGCCGGCAAAATGGACGTGCTTATTGCCATCAGCGGGCTGGAAATGGCCCTGGCCCGGCTGGGCTATCCGGTGGAACTGGGCAAGGGCGTGCGGGCAGCGCAGGAAGTCTTTCTTGGGAGGGATCTGTAGTGTATAAAGTACTGGTTATGGACGGCGTGGCAGAGGAAGGGCTGGCGCCGCTGCGCCGGGAAGAAGATATAGAAGTGGTCATAGGCCGGAAGATGACCGAAGACGAGCTGGTGGAGACCATTCCCGAATATGACGCCCTGATCGTGCGCAGCGCCACCAGGGTTACCCGCCGGGTTATCGAAGCCGGCGTAAATCTCAAGGTTATCGGCCGTGCGGGCGTAGGGGTGGACAACATTGATCTGGAGGCTGCCACCACCCAGGGTATACTGGTGGTCAACGCCCCCGACGGCAATACTATTGCCGCCACTGAGCATACCATTGCCATGATGCTGGCCCTGGCCCGCAATATTCCCCAGGCCGTGGCCAGGCTGAAGGAAGGGGTCTGGGACAAGAAGGCCTTTTTGGGTGTGGAGCTGCGGGATAAGACCCTGGGCATCATCGGCCTGGGAAGGATCGGCTCGGCGGTGGCCAAAAGGGCCCAGGCCCTGGAAATGAACGTCATAGCCTACGACCCTTATATCACCGAAGAAAAGGCTTCCACTTTGGCCGTGGAACTGGTGTCCCTGGAAGAGCTGTTCCGCCGCTCCGATTTTATTACCGTGCACCTGCCGAAGACCAAAGAATCTTACCACATGATTGATGAGCGGGCATTTGCCATGATGAAGGACGGGGTGCGGATCATCAACTGCGCCCGGGGCGGGATCATCGATGAGGACGCCCTGTACCAGGCCATGCTTTCCGGTAAAGTGGCCGGGGCGGCCCTGGACGTATTTGAAAAGGAACCCTGTACCGACAGCTCCCTGTTCTCCCTGCCAAACTTCATCGCCACCCCGCACCTGGGAGCATCCACCCGGGAGGCGCAGTTACACGTGGCCCTGGATGTTGCCGAAGAGATTGTGGCGGCGCTGCGGGGGAAACTGGTGAAAAACACGGTTAACATTCCTTCCATCAACCCGCAGGTGCTTTCGGCCGTACGTCCCTACCTGGGGCTGGCGGAAAAACTGGGCAAACTGCAGGCCCAGCTTGTCACCGGGCGCATCCGCAAGATAGAGGTGATTTACAGCGGGGAGCTGGCCAAACAGGAAGTAAGCCCCATTACCACCGCCGTGGTCAAAGGGATTCTGGATCCCATCCTGCAGCAAACCGTGAACTTTGTAAACGCTCCCGTCCTGGCCAAGAACCGCGGCATCCAGGTTTTCCAGGCGGTGGACGGGGAGGCGGAAGGCTATTCAAGCCTGATCACCGTGAAGGTTTACTCGGATAAAGTGGAAAAAAGCGTTGCCGGGACGCTCTTTGGCAAGGAAGATCCGCGCATTGTAATGGTAGACGGCTACCGGATTGACGTCATTCCCAGCGGCTACCTTCTTTATGTGCCCCATATCGACAAGCCCCGCATCATCGGTCCCGTGGGGGTACTTATCGGCGAGCATAACATCAACATTGCCGCCATGCAGGTGGGGCGCAAACAGATCGGCGGTCGGGCGGTGATGATGCTTTCGGTTGATGCACCCGTGCCCGAAGAAACCCTGGCCGAGATTGCCAGGATTGAGGGGGTGCTGGATGTAAAAATGGTGCACCTGTAATCCAGCGTTTTGAGGCCCTTTGACAGGGGGGGTAGGTGGTAGTTGAAGGAAACCTTTGTTATTCTGGCCAGACATGGAGCGACCGAATGGAACCGCATTTCCCGCTACCAGGGCCACCTGGATGCTCCTTTGAGCGAGGAAGGTCTGGAACAGTCCCGGGCCCTGGCCGGCGCCCTGGCGGCGCTGCCCATTAAAGCGGTTTATACCAGCCCCCTTTCCCGGGCCCGGATCTGTGCTGAAATGGTGGCCGCGCAGCATGGCCTGGCGGTGACTTCTTTGCCCGGTCTCATAGAGATTTGCCACGGGGAATGGGAAGGAATGCTGCTTTCCGAGGTGGAGGTGCGCTACGCCGATTTAATCAGGCAGTGGCGCACCTATCCCTATACGGTGCGGATGCCCAAAGGGGAATCCCTGGTCGAGGTGGAGGAGCGGTCCTGGGCGGCACTGGAGTTCATGGCCGCGGCGCATCCCGGGGAGATCAGCCTGGCAGTAACCCACGACACGCCCATCCGTACCATCCTGCGGCGCATCCTCAACCTGGACCAGGCGGTCTTCTGGCAGATTAAACTGGACAATACGGGCATCAATGTCCTTGGCTGCCGCCAGGGGCGCTGGCGGGTGATTGCCTTGAACGACACCTGCCACCTGGGGGGATGGCTGAAGGCCGGGGAACAGATGGCTTTATAACATCTTCAAAAATCCTGAAAAACCGAAATGAGATTTAAAAGCAAAAAAGGGAAATACTATCAATGTAGGCTCGTTGGGGGGTAAAAGCTGATGCTGGATTTAAAATTTGTGCGGAGCAACCCGGCAGTGGTCAAAGAGGCGCTGGAAAAGCGCGGTGCCGGTTTGAGCCTGGAGCCTTTTCTGGAGCTGGAGCGAAAGCGCCGGGAAAAGCTGGTAGTAGTGGAACAACTGAAAAACAAGCGCAATGTGGTCTCCGAGGAAATCGGACGGCGCAAAAAAGCCGGGGAAGATGCGGAGGAAATGGTGCAGGAAATGCGCCAGGTATCCGCACGCATTAAAGAGCTGGACGAGGAAATCCGGGACCTGGAGGAACAGATTCAGGTTACGTTGCTGAATATCCCCAATATCCCCCACGAGAGTGTGCCGGTGGGCAAGGATGCGGCAGACAACGTGGAAGTGCGCCGCTGGGGTGAACCCCGGAAGTTTGACTTCCCCCCCAGGGCCCACTGGGAACTGGGGGAGTCCCTGGGTATCATTGATTTTGAACGGGGGGCTAAAGTAGCCGGCGCCCGCTTTTCCTTTTACAAAGGGGCCGGCGCCCGGCTGGAGCGGGCGGTCATTAACTTCATGCTGGACCTGCATACCAGGGAGCACGGTTACATAGAGGTCTTCCCGCCCTTCATCGTCAACGGCGACAGCATGATTGGTACGGGCCAGTTGCCCAAGTTTGCCGAGGACATGTTCAAGCTGGAGGGAAAGAACTTTTACCTGATCCCCACCGCCGAAGTGCCGGTAACCAACCTTTACCGGGAGGAAATTCTCCCCGGCGAGCGCCTGCCCATTTATCACTGCGCCTACAGCGCCTGTTTCCGGGCCGAGGCCGGGGCGGCGGGCCGGGACACGCGGGGTTTGATCCGGCAACACCAGTTCAACAAGGTGGAGCTGGTGAAATTTACCCGCCCGGAAGATTCCTACGCGGAGCTGGAAAAACTAACCGCCGACGCCGAGCGGGTACTGCAGCTTTTAGGTCTGCCCTACCGGGTGGTCTGCCTGTGCACCGGCGACCTGGGCTTTGCAGCGGCCAAGACGTACGACCTGGAGGTGTGGTTGCCCAGCTACCAGGATTACAAGGAGATTTCCTCCTGCAGCAACTTTGAAGACTTCCAGGCCCGGCGGGCCAATATCCGGTTCAAGGACGGGCGGGGCAAGCCCCAGTTCGTACACACCCTTAACGGTTCGGGCCTGGCGGTGGGCCGGACGGTGGCCGCCATTCTGGAAAACTACCAGCAGTCCGACGGCAGCGTGGTCATTCCGGAAGTACTGGTGCCCTACATGGGCGGGCTCACCAGGATTACGCCCCAATAAGGTGCGGAAAATAGAGCTGGATGATTACCCGCAGGTGGATGAGGAGCCCCGGGATAACCCGGGGGTATTTTCTTTACAAATAATACTAGATGGAACCAGATTCCCAATCTGCAGTTGCGGAGCTACAGTCCTTTAGTAGCTATTTTTTCGGGAAGCACCGTTTCGACAGTGGGAAAATCTTTGACGTTTGAGGTGACCACCTTCAGGTTCCTCAACTCGGCCGTCGCCGCGATCAGGCAGTCGGCCATTCCCAGGGTCCTGCCTTTCGCGACCTGATCCCGCCGGATTTCGGCGGCGCGCCCGGCAACTCTGCGGTCCACGGGGAGCATTTCCCACGCTTCCAACAGCTTTTCGACGGCGGCTCTTGCTTTTTCAGTACGAGCTCCGTACAGGAGTTCGTGGTAGACGATCACGCTGGTGGCCGCTGAACCGGACGCCACCACCTGTTCCAGCCAGGCGTCCGCATCGGGGGACAGCCTTCCGGTCAGATGGTCGATCAAGACGCAGGTGTCTATCAGGTAGCCCATGCCGGCGGCTCACCATCCTCACCGCGCACTTTCCGGACCCAATCCGCCCCCGGAACTTCCGCCCACTCCGGTGCGTCCTCCGATCCGAGAATTCCCCGGGTTTCCCGCAACCCCCTGAGCCGTATTTCGCGGGCCACTTTTTCCGCGACCGCCTGGACGATGAATTCGTTGCGGCTCACGCCGAGAAGTTTCAAGAGTTGTTCCATTTGCGTGACGATGCTTTTTGGTAACCTGATATGCACCATATGGGTGTTATCCATTTTGTAACACCTCCTGTTATATAATCATGTTATCATAACGTAAAGAAAAGGTCAATTCCAGAGCGAGGTGGCTTAATTGTTCCTGAAAATGTTCAAACACTGAAAAACTATAAACCCAGGGACAAAATCGAATTCGGCCAACGGGATCGTAGACTGGATCGCTGGGCGTGCCGGGGGTCTTGAGCGGAAGCGCACCAGCCTGGCCGTTGGCGGCGAGGTGTGGCACCGGACGTTTGTCGTGCACGGATGGCCCCAGGCGGTGTCCCCCGAATGGCTCTGGCCCCTCGTCCGGGAGCCCTTGGTTTTAAATAAGGCGGCGGTCTTGGCAGCCACCCCTCAAAGGTTGAGATCTGACCTTCCAGAACCCGCTGCAAAAACAGCATCCGCTTCAGTTCCGTCTGTGACAGGGTAACCATCTCCTTCATACTGACATTTTCACTGACGGATTTTACCCTGACAATATCACAGACGGATCACAGAACTGGCTAATTTGGTTGACAGGCAAGAGCTCCTGTGTTATACTTTTACTTGCATCGGGCATGTTCTGGAGGGGTGTCCGAGTGGTTTAAGGAGGCGGTCTTGAAAACCGTTGGGCCGTTTACCGGTCCCGTGGGTTCGAATCCCACTCCCTCCGCCAGTTTGATTATACTTGCGTGGAGAGCTGGCCGAGTAGGTCGAAGGCGCTCGCCTGCTAAGCGAGTAGACGGTTATAAAACTGTCTCGAGGGTTCGAATCCCTCGCTCTCCGCCAAAAAAACGCGGTGTGCCTTCGAGCACACCCTTTTCTTGCATAATGGTCAAAGCAACGGTCTTGACTTTTGACGTCCCCTCTGGTACAATTAGAGTCGCCAATGTTCAGGGCGATGTTGTTGTGTGCCTGTAGCTCAATTGGATAGAGCATCTGACTACGGATCAGAAGGTTGGGGGTTCGAGTCCCTCCAGGCACGCCAGTCCAGTTAAATTAAAATAAAGCGTAAGCAAGCCCTGATGCATTTTCCACTTACTGGAGGGCAAACAAACAGTAAGTGCAATTTTTTGCCGGGGTTTTCCCGGCAATAATAGTTCTTACGGTTTACGACGGGCGCCCGTAGCTCAGGAGGATAGAGCAGCGGTTTCCTAAACCGCGTGTCGGGGGTTCGAGTCCCTCCGGGCGCACCATTGAAAACCAGGAGCCTCAAGGGTTTGAGGCTCCTTCACTTTTTGATCGTGCAACCTTCCACTCCCCACGACCCGGCGGCCAGAACCTGCACTGATATCAGAGAACCTTTCAGTTCCGGGTCGCCAGCCGGGAACCGCACCTTTACGTAATGCTCCGAAAAACCTTCCCCCTGGTTATTCCCCACCTTTTCCACCAGCACCTGTACCTGTTTTCCCACCAGCTGATGGTTAAAACGCAGGGATAGCTTTTCATCCAGTGCGCGCAATTCCTGAACCCGTCTCTTTTTCACATCCGGAGCAACCTGATCGGGAAAGCCGGCGGCTTCCGTTTCCGGGCGGGGCGAGTAGGGGAACACGTGCAGGTGGCTTAAAGCCAGCTCCTCGACCAGTTTCATGGTCTGCTGGTGGTCGTCTTCCGTTTCCCCGGGAAAGCCCACGATTAAATCGGTCCAAATGGAAAGGCCGGGGATCAATTCCCTTGCCTTTTGTACCAGCCGGGCAAACTCCACGCTTGTATACCGGCGCCTCATCTTTTGGAGGATGCGGTCCGAACCGCTCTGCAGGGGGAGGTACAAAAAGGGGCATACTTTTTGCGCCCGCCCCAGGGTTTGCAAAAACTCAAGACTTATATCCATTGGCTCGATATAACTTAGGCGCAGGCGAAAGGAGTTGGGCAGGGCGTCCAGTTCTTCAATGAGGCGGGCCAAATTCCACCCGGGCAGGTCTTTCCCATAAGCTCCCAGGTGGGTACCGGCCAGGACAATCTCCCGGTAGCCCCTATCTATGAAACGTCTGACCTGGGCGACCACCTTTTCCGGAGCCAGGCTGCGGGGCAGCCCGCGGGCCTTCCGGACAATGCAGTAAGTACAGGCTTCGTTGCACCCTTCCTGGATTTTAATTACCGGCCTGGTACGCCCGTAATTGCCGGTCAGGGAAAATTCCTCGAACTCTTCTCCTGGTCCGTGTTCCACGATGATTGCCCTTTGCTCCCGCTGAGTTTCAGCCAGTTGCCGGGCAATGACGGCCGGCAGCCGGGACCTGCCGGTGGTACCGATGATAATGTCCACCTGGGGCAGTTTTTCCTTTATTTCCTTCCAGTACACCTGGGGGTAGCAGCCGGCCAGAACCACCAGGGACTGGGGATTCTCCTTTTTGGCCTGGCTGGCCAGGCGGCGTGCTTCCGCAGCCGCGGACTGGGTTACCACGCAGCTGTTGATGATATAAATATCAGCAATATCCCCGGTTGGGACAAAACCGGCCTCTTCCATGGCCAATTCCAATGCCCGGCCCTCGTACTGGTTGACCGGGCAACCAAGGGTTTTAACCTTGAAAGTGTAAGGCAATAACTTTCCCTCCGCTATCTTTTGATATATACAAGTGCTGAACCGTCTAAATTATACCACAGTGTTCACTAATCATCATAACCCGGCGGTGAATACCAGGGGATAAAACTATGTGGAGCACTGAAGCACATCAGGTGCTTGTTGATTAACAGGCTTTTGGGGGCCATGGGTTGTCAAGGGCAGGCTTTCTATGTTAAAATAACACTTGCCGGTAAGCACAGTTCAGGCATCGTTGGTGGGGAGGGGGCATTTGACGGATCACCACCGCTACATGCTGGAAGCCCTGGCCGAAGCAGAAAAGGCCTATAAACTGGGTGAAGTACCCATCGGCGCGGTAGTGGTGCTGGGAGATCAGATTATCGGCCGGGGACACAACCTCCGGGAAACGCTGAAAGACAGTACGGCTCACGCGGAGATCCTGGCCATGCGGGAAGCAGCCCGCCACCTGGGGGACTGGCGCCTGGTGGATACCGTCCTTTACAGCACCATTGAACCCTGTCCGATGTGTGCCGGTGCCATGGTGCAGTTCCGGGTGCGGATGCTGGTTTACGGAGCCCGGGACCCAAAGGCGGGGGCGGTGGATTCCATTATGGATATAGTGCGGGAGCCCCGGTTTAACCACCAGGTGGAGGTTGTCTCGGGCGTCCTGGCCGATGAATGTGCGGCAATCATCCAGCGTTTCTTCCGGGAGTTGAGGCAAAAAGACAGGCGAAAGGAAGGTTAAATTGACGGAGAGATGGCCGAGTGGTTGAAGGCGCTCGACTCGAAATCGAGTAGGCGGGCCAAAACCCGCCTCGTGGGTTCGAATCCCACTCTCTCCGCCACTTTCAGCCATTTTGAAAATGCTGGAAAACGACGGATCGAGTGGTGCTGGCGAGGCAGCTTTACACTGCTCGACTCACCCGCTGCCCCTAAAGAAGAAAAGGGGGTTTTACTTTTTATAGCAAGAGCAAAATTTATGCGTATTTATAAAGAAAAACACCAGCAACCTGGGAGGAAGTATTTCAGCAGCACCTGGATTACCAGCAGGCTAGAGGGCTAAAAACAGTGGTTTCTTAAAATCACTCCTGTTTTTGCTGGAAACTCGCTTAATGACGCGGCCCACAGAAAAGCTAAATCTTGCTTGATTAAGGCATACTATGTAAGGGCTGTAAGGCATCTGGGAGGTGAAAATTATGGCTCGCTTTATCGTCTACCTCGAGCCTGCTGAGGAAGGCGGGTATATCGCTTCTGTACCGGCATTACCGGGTTGTGTCACCCAGGGAGAAACGAAGGAAGAGGCATTGGCAATGGCTGAAGACGCCATTCGAGGGTACATTGAAAGTTTAAAAAAACATGGCGAGCCACTGCCCTTTGGCTTTGAGAAAGCGGAAGTAGAGACAGTTACTGTGGATGTGGCATAGCTATGGCTAAGCTCCCTATTTTAAAGGCGAGGGAAGTCATCGCTGCTCTGCAGAAACTGGGCTTTGAAATTGACCACGTAACCGGGAGCCATTACATTCTTAGGCACCCGGACGGCAGAAGGGCTGTTGTCCCTTACCATGGCAACAGGGACATTAAGCAGGGAGTTTTGAGATCTATCTTAAGACAGGCCGGATTAACCGTTGACGAGTTAAAAAACCTTATCTCTTGAGCAGGATTTTGCAAAAGCACAGCGAAATGATTATACTGCTCGACTCACCAAAGGCGATTTTTCAGAAAAATTAAATCGAGTAGGCGGGCCAAAACCCGCCTCGTGGGTTCGAATCCCACTCTCTCCGCCAGGTTTCTTGATACATAAGGGGTTTTCACTTTTGAAAACCCCTTAGCCTTTTTGTGGGCAAAAAGGCACCGCAGCCGCTGGTCCAACCGTCGAAAACCGCCAGATCCAATCTTTCAACAATTCAACAACCGCACGGATCTTATCATAAAGTTATATTTTGCTATTTTAGCAGGATTTGTTAATTTGCTATCAAATAGAAAAAATACAAGCTTTCCTGTTATTTGTATTTGTAACGGTAAAATTTTTTAAACTAAATTTAAAAGCCGCTGGACAGGCTGTTTTTGGCATAATAGGTGGAGGAGGTTCGAAAAATGGATATTGTGGCGGTCATAGCTGAGAACAAGATCCGGGAAGCCATGGAAAAAGGCGAGTTCGACAACCTGCCCGGCAAGGGCAAGCCCCTGCAACTGGAGGACCTTTCCGGCGTTCCCGAGGAACTCCGGGCCTCTTACCTGATCCTGAAAAACGCCGGGGTGCTGCCCCCGGAGCTCGAACTGCACAGAGAGATCATGTCCCTGAAAAAGCTGATTGATTTTTGTTACCGGGAAGAAGAAAGGGTAGACCTGACCAGAAAACTGAACGAGAAGATATTGAGATTCAATCTGCTGATGGAAAGAAGGGGCATGAATGCCGCCGTGAGTTTTTACAAGGAAAAGATATACAGAAAACTGGGGAGAGGGCTTTGACCCGGGAAAATCGGTTCATTTCAATCGCAATGATAATCCAGGTCAGCAAGAAACCTGTCACATTGCAAACAACCCTCTTTTACAATCATCTTGAAAGGGCTTGCTGTTTGACATACAGCATAACCATTTCAAAGCGGTGTCATGTAAAAAGTGCGGTTATACCGAGCTGTACAGGATCAAGTCAGGCTTAAAATATGCTGGACTTCTTTTTTGGGGGATAAATGAACAGGACATTTTTCGGAGGTGTGTTTTTGGTTACCAATTTGCACACAGCTAAAGAAGGTTTTTTGTCGGGAAATCCCGAAATGTGCTTTTGGGTGATAGTGAATATGCAGCGTTGCATTGCTCCAATTTACCGGTATTTCCATCATCTATAACGAACAGGGCGTTTTCCAGGAAATTTCCCGGCGGGTTTGGCGGGTTTGCATGCCATGGACGAGCCGTTTGGCGCCCTGGACGCCCAAACCAGATTGATCATGCAGGAGATTCTGCTCGCAGAAGAAGATTCTTCCTCTGGCGGGTTTGGCCGCCATGTCGTTGGTGGTTTGAAGGCGAGGTGGACCCGGGCAAATGCCCGGGTCTAAGTGTTCGCACGGCATGTCCGGCCAAAAGAAACCCGAACGCTTCAACGAGCCTGCCGGCGGGCTATGTAAGCGTGCAAATGGTCGTAAACTTTCTGGATCTCTCCGGTCTTTGGCAGGCAGGCGATAATCTTTTCCACGTAGCCGTTCCCGACAATCTCCGAGAGCGAGCAGGGGAAATTGATGTCATAGATCCAGGAGAGCATGAGCAGTTTGCGGTCGTTAAAATTTTTCATGTCATCGTAGTAGCAGAGTTGCCCTTGAAGCAGGTTGCGGACCAGGACCGGCGAATATCCCGGCGTAACGGGAAGGCCGGAAATCTGCTGTGTGTCTGGCCCATCGCCCTTCCGATCCAGGGAAGCGGTGAACATCTCCAGGATGTCCAGCTTATCCGCATCCCGGATCAGGCGGGCAAATAAAGAAAGGCGTCCCGGTAAATCCGGGGGCAGCGTGCACAGATTATGATACTCGATGGCCCTGGTAATCAGGTTCCTTTCTTCTTCTGTTAGGGCGACAAGCACCCCGGTCCGTTCCAGTTCGCGTATGCCCAGGAGCGCATGGTTTTCCGAACGCCGGTCGTTAAAAGTATGGTAGAGGGCAAACTGTTTGAAACGTCCGATATCGTGAAACAGGGCGATGGTTTCGGCCAGGTAAAGGTCTTCAGCCCCCAGGTTTAAAGAGCTTCCGATACGTAATATTTTCTCGCACACCCTTTTAGTGTGTTCCTCTTTAAGCTCGATTCCTGCTTGAACGTCGGGGTCATCGTGGTAAAAGTTCTTAACGTACTGGATAAACCAGTTCTTTAAAGCCTGAAGCTGCTCCGCTTGCAAAATCCCGTCCCCTTTCAAAAAAGCCAGTCATCTTTCCAGGTTCGTTTAGAAGATTATACATCAAGTATATAGTACCTTAACAGGAGGTACGTGAAAAGTGATGTGCCCCTCATGGGTATTTGCCGTGGAAAAACAAGGGTGTACCCGTGTATAACATACGGCCCGCAGTGGCCACGGGAGACGGCAATCCGCACGGAAGAACCGCTTGCAAAACCCCGCCATTGGTTGTAAAATATAAAAATGGAGACCCGGCATGCCGGAGCTCTGCCAGCTATCCCCCTCTTGAGTTTTTTGTGCGGCATGGATATAATAAATTATAAAAGAATAGCGTACCATCGGCAGTAGGCCAGGGCCAGATCGTGGAGAGATGGCTGAGTGGTTGAAGGCGCTCGCCTGGAGAGCGAGTAGACGGGTACAAAGCCTGTCTCGTGGGTTCGAATCCCACTCTCTCCGCCAGTAAAAAGTTTTTGGCCGCAGGTTTGGCATGGCCTGCCTACGGCCGGTGGAAGCATTGGCCGTGCTAGACGGGGAGGTAGCGGTGCCCTGTACCCGCAAACCGCTGTAGCGGGGTCGAATTCCTGTCCGCGGGTGTGGCTTGTGGGGTCCGGCTCCTGTAAGGGGTGACGACGGTCGGGTCTTGCGCGACGGAGACTTCTGAACCGTGTCAGGTCCTGGCGGAAGCAGCACTAAGGAAGCACCTCCGGGTGCCGCAAGGGCGCCTGACCCGAGCTACCTGCAGGGGTAACGCCCGGAAGTCACCATTCAACGACAGGTGCACGGCCAATAAGATTTCACGAACTGCGTAAAAGCAGTTCTTTATTTTTTTCTATAAAGAGGAAACTATTAAATGGCGGCGAATTTGTTGTAAGGCTGATATGCTGAGCGTGAGCAACAGTTACTGGAGTGAATTACTATGGCTTACCAGGCCCTGTACCGCAAGTGGCGCCCCCGGCGTTTTCAAGAAATTGTCGGACAGGAACACGTTACCCTTACGTTGCAGAATGCCCTGCTGGCCGGGAGAATTGCCCATGCCTACCTTTTTTGCGGACCCCGGGGTACGGGCAAAACAACTACGGCCAAGGTCCTGGCCAAGGCATTAAATTGTCTTGCCCGCCAGGGGGCTGAGCCCTGCAATGAATGTGCCGTGTGCCGGGAGATTAACGCGGGTACGTCCATGGACGTGGTGGAAATAGATGCCGCCTCCCACCGGGGCATTGACGAGATCCGGGAACTGCGGGAAAAAGTGAGGTTTTCACCGGCGCTGGCCGGCTACCGGGTTTATATTATCGACGAAGTGCATATGCTGACCAGTGAGGCTTTTAATGCCCTGCTGAAAACTTTAGAGGAACCGCCCGCCCATGTGGTTTTTGTTCTGGCCACTACCGAGCCTCATAAAGTCCCCCTGACCATCCTGTCCCGGTGCCAGCGTTTTGATTTTCATCCCATTGGCCTTGCGGATATGCTGGCCCGTTTGCGGGAGGTGGCCGCCGGAGCAGGTTTTCAAGTGGAAGAGGAGGCTTTATATCTGATTGCCCGGGCCGCAGATGGTGGCCTGCGGGACGCCCTGGGCATCCTGGATCAGGCGGCGGCCTATGGCAACATGGTTGTTGCCGTAGACCATGTGCACCGGATTATGGGTACCGTCCGGGACGACCTGCTGGATGGGGCAGCCCGGGACCTGGCTGCCGGCCGGGCGGACCGCTTGCTGCACCTGGTTGCTACCCTGGTAAATGAAGGAAAAGACCTGCGCCTTTTTGTCCAGGGGTTGACGGCCTACTTGCGCAACCTCATGCTGATCCTGGTTTCACCCCACGAAGAGCTAGCCATGGTCCCCGGAGAGAGGGAACGTTTGCTGGAACGGGCCGGTGAGTTCACCCGGGAGCAGTTGCTGCACATTTTACATGTGCTGACCCGGGTGGAACAGGATATGAAATGGGCCAGCCAGCCCCGCGTTTTGCTGGAGGTGGCCCTGGTGGAAGCTACCCGTCCCGAAAGCGGTGGTTCCCTGGCCGCCCTTGCCCGGCGGGTGGAACAACTGGAGCTGCGCCTGGAGCAGTTGATGGACGGCCGCGTGAATGGTTCCGTTGGGGAAAAAGATGTTGTCGAAAAAGATATCCAACCTCCGGAGGAAAGACGAAAGGCCGGCAACACGGGTGATGCAAGCACAGAACGGCCCCGGGCAGGTAAAAACACCGCTGCGGGAGGGCGGGGGAAAAAACGAACCGCCACAAAAGAAGTTCAGCCGAATAATCCCGTAAAGGCTCCCCCCGGAAACGGGGAAGTTTGTGCCAACGGCAACGTCACGCTGGACAAAGTCAGGCAGCGCTGGCCACAGGTACTGGACCTGGTTAGAAGCAAAAACCTGCCGGTATACAATTATCTTGTCCATAGCTGGCCCGAGCAGGTTGGGGAAGGGGTGTTAACCATAGCCTTCGGCCCCGATGACATGTTCAAGGAGTTGCTGGACACGGCAGCAAACCGCCGGGTGCTGGAAGAAGCGCTGGCCGTTTTATTCCCGGGAACCTGGCGGGTAAGCATAGTGCACGGGAACGCTCCCCCGGAAGAAAGGAAGCCGGACGAGCCGAATGAGCACCTTGACGCCGCAACGGCCATTCAACTCTTTGGGGGAGAGGAGATAGAAGAAAAAAATTAATCAAGAGGAGAGATCAATCATGATGGGCAATATGAACAAAATGCTGAAGCAGGTCCAGAAAATGCAGGCGGAAATGATGCGCCTGCAGGAGGAACTGGGCAACCGGACGGTGGAAGCCACCGCCGGGGGAGGAGCCGTAAAGGCAGTGGTGAACGGGAAGCAGGAGCTGGTGGCCCTGGAAATCAAGCCCGAAGCGGTGGACCCGGAGGACGTGGAAATGCTGGCGGATCTGATCCTTACGGCTGTGAACAGCGCCCTCAATCAATCCCGGGAAATGGTGACCAGGGAAATGGGCAAGCTGACCGGTGGACTGAACCTGCCCGGCCTTTTTTAGATAAGGGGGTAAGAACCGGTGAGGTATCTCTCCGGCCCGGCGAACCGCCTGATTGAGGAGCTGTCCAAGCTGCCCGGTATCGGTCCCAAAACGGCCCAGCGCCTGGCCTTTTACCTTTTGAACGCACCGCCGGAAGTAGCCCACAACCTGGCCCGGGCCCTGGTTTTCGCCCGCGATAACGTCCGCTATTGTTCCGTTTGCGCCAACCTCACCGACCGGGAGGTCTGCCAGATTTGCTCCGACCCGGAGCGGGATCCCACCCTTGTCTGCGTTGTCCAGGAACCGCGGGACGTGGTAGCCATGGAAAAAACCCGGGGCTACCGGGGGCTCTATCACGTCCTGCAGGGGGCCATCTCCCCCCTGGCCGGGGTGGGCCCCGACGACCTGACCATCAAGCAGCTTCTGGCCAGATTGGGTGAGGGAAAGATAAAAGAAGTAATTCTGGCCACCAATCCTGACGTTGAAGGCGATGCCACCGCCCTTTACCTGGCCCAGCTAATCAAACCTCTGGGTTTGAAGGTTACCCGCATCGCTCACGGTTTGCCCGTGGGCGCCCACCTGGAGTATGCCGATGAGATGACCCTGGCCAGGGCCCTGGAAGGCCGCCGGGAATTAACATAATAAGTTGGCATATTTTCCCTTCCCACTCCATATACATGCCGTGGGACAAGATTGCCGGGAAAAGGGGTGGGGCTGATGGAGTTAAAACTGATTTTGTTAATAGCCCTCGGTCTTTTGGGGTTATTTCTCATGGGCGGTGTCTTGTTCAAGGTTTTTAAATTTGGCTTACGGTTGATCCTGCAACTTTTTATGGGGGGAGTATTATTACTTTTTTTCAATATTTTCCTCGGACAGTTGGGATTAAGGATTGCTATCAACCCGGTTACTCTCCTCACCGCCGGATTGCTTCAGGTACCCGGGGTGATACTCTTAGTCCTGTTGCACTACTTTTTTGTTTAGAGAAGAGCCAATTTTTCAATTTTTGGCTTGTGTTGACGTGGAGTCCTTTTTACAATATACTAAATACGGATTGTCGGGATAAAGATAAATAAATAAAATAAATAAAAAATTAGGGACAGTAGCCCCAACTGTCCCGGTTTTCGTTCTTATGTTGTTATAATCTTTTTAGAAAATAAATGTAGGGATTTTAAATTTTTTATCTTTCGCGTCATCCTGGCGGAGGTGAAGATGTATTTCCGGCCGGATAGTGGAAGCCTATATTGGAGAGTATGCCAGCGGCAAAAGCGAAGTGGCGGTCAACCGGGCTATTTTTCTGGCCTCCAGTGGCCGGCAGGTAAACCTGGTTGATCTGGACATCGTGGAACCGTGCTATACCCTGCGTCCGATAAAGAAAAAAATGATAGCCATGGGAATAAATGTGGTAGCCTGGGAAACCAGGGAGATGATGGGTTTGGGGGAAACGGGGAGCATCCTTCACCCCGCCAACCGCTGGGCCTTAAGGCTTCCCGGGGACGTAATCCTGGATATCGGCTACGGTGTGGAAGGAGCCAAAACCTTAAACCTGGTGGAGGGCGCGGCCACCGATCCTGATTTAAAGATTTTCGCAGTGGTAAACGTAGGCCGGCCCATGACCGGTACCGTGGAAGAAATTGTGGAGTATGTCCGGTTCCTTGGGAGGGTGGATGGCCTGATTAACAACAGCCACCTGGGGGACGAAACCACCGTGGAATTTGTCCAGGAAGGGGCAAGGATTGTGGACAGGGCCGCCCGGCGACTGGGCATTCCCGTGGTGGCCACTACCGCCCTGGAGGAACTGGCCCGGGTCATCGGCGCCCATGATGCGGCAGGCCACCCGGTATGGCCCATCAAGCGTTACATGCCCCAGACCCTGTGGTAAGTGGAAAACCGTTTTTGCGGTTATCTCTTAGGGATAAGATTTCAGGAGGTGTGCGTTTTTATGCCAGACAAACCAATTGAGGGTGAAAAGCGGGTTTTTATGACCGGTAATGAGGTGGTTGCCTGGGCCGCGCTGGTGTCCGGCGCCGACATCATGTACGGCTACCCCATTACCCCTCAGAATGAAATCATGCACTACTGGACCCGCCTGGCACCCAAATACGGCCGTGAGTTCCTCCAAACGGAGGACGAGCTTTCCGCCGGTTTTACCACCATCGGCGGCGTGCTGGCCGGACGCAAAGCCTTCACTGCCACGGCAGGACCGGGCAATACCCTGATGCAGGAACCCATGTCCATGGCCGAAGCCATGCGCCTGCCCACTGTGGTGGTAATCCAGCAGCGGGGCGGCCCCTCTACGGCAACCGTGATTTACTCCCAGCAGGAAGTGACCATGACCACCCTGGGCGGCAACGGCGAGGGTCTGCGAATTGTCTACTCCACCGCCACTCACCAGGAGCTTTTTGATTATACCATCAAGGCCTTCAATACGGCCTGGAAATATCGTTTCCCCACCTTTATCCTGGGCGATGGCTACCAGGCGAAAATGAGGGAATCTTTGACCATCTACGATCCCGCCAGCCGGGGCATTGAGCTGGTAGAAGCCGAACCCTTCTTTGGCAAGCCCGGCGTTCCCGGGGTGGACAGGCCGCCCACGCAACTGCGCAATACCTACAACGTAGAAGAGGAGCTCTACGAGGTACTGGAAGGATACTTCAAGGACTACGAAAAAATCGCCCCGGAAGTGGCCGAACACGAAGCTTTTGATGTGGAGGATGCCGACCTGGTGGTGGTATCCCACGGGGTGGTATCCCGGGCATGTAAGGCGGCCGTAAAGGAACTGCGGCAGGAGGGTATCAAGGTCGGTTACTTCCGTCCCATCACCCTGCGTCCCCTGCCTGTAGACGCCATCCGGGAAACGGCCAACAAGGCCAGACAATTTCTGGTGGTGGAATCAGCCAACGGGCAGTTGGCCAGGCTTTTAAAGGAAGCGGCCTTCGGATGCCCGGTGGAAATGCTGTCCCTTTTCAAGCCCGGGGTGGGCATCACTGCCGAAGATGTGGTCAGCCGCGTGAAAGAGATCGCCGGTTAATGGCGAAACAAGGAAAGGAGGCCATTTTTGATGTCTGTGCAACCTGCCATGCCCAAGAGCTGGCGTGTAGATACCAAGCCACACAAGTTTTGTCCCGGTTGCGGCCATGGCCTGGTGCTGAAGGCGCTGGGGCAGGCCATTGACGAACTGGGGATCCAGGACCGGGCCGTTTTTGGCTGTGATATTGGCTGTTCCCTGCTTGCCTGGGACTTTTTCAATGTGGATACCATTCAAACCCACCACGGCCGCACCACGCCCGTGATCACGGGTTTAAAGCGGGCCAATCCCAATCTCATCGGCATTGCCTACATGGGTGACGGCGGCGGCTATGCCATTGGCTCGCAGCACCTGGTAAATGCCGCCTCAAGAAATGAAAAGATCACCGTGATCCTGGTGAACAATACCCAGTACGGCATGACCGGTGGCCAGATGGCGCCCACCACCCTGCCCGGCCAGAAGACCGAAACCACACCCTACGGCCGGGATCCGGAAAAAACCGGTTATCCCACCCAGGGTCCGGAAATGGTGGCCGCCATTACCCGGGAGGGGGCCTATGTGGCCCGGGGCACCGTGGCCAATCTGCGGCAGTTAAAGAATTACCTGAAAAAGGCCCTGGAAAACCAGATGGCCGGCAATGGTTTTTCCTTTGTGGAGGTCCTCTCCACCTGCCCGACAAACTGGCGGACCAACGCCGAGGAGACCTGGAAGATGGTGGAACAGGAACTGCCCAAGTACTTCAAGGTGGGCGAAATTAAAGTGCCCGGTCAGAAGGAGGGCGAGGCAAATGGCTAAGGCGGTGAAGATCCTTCTGGCCGGGGAAGGTGGTCAGGGGGTCCAATCGGTAGCGGAGATCATTGCCGAGGCGGCCAACGAGGAAGGCCGCGAGGCCCTGTACATCCCCAACTTCGGCGTGGAACAGCGCGGCGGCGTTTCCATTGCCTATTTGCAAATCGGGGATGAACCCATCGGCGCACCCAAGTTCCAGATCGGGGACATCGTCATTGCTTTGAGCGACCGGGCGGTGCACCGGACCCGGCAGTATGTGGGCCCCCAAACCCTGTTTGTTTACGACTCCAGCATTGAAGGTATCGAGGACGCCCTGCCCACCCAGGCGAAAAAGATTTTACCCATCCCGGCCATAGAAGTTTCCAAAAAGGAACTGCATCCCCGGGTGTTCAACATTGTCATCATGGGTGCGGTAATTAAGGCCACCGGGGTAATTTCCGTAGAAGAGGCGAAAAAGGCCATTGAGAAAAAACTTGGCTACAAGTTTGAAAAGAACCCCAGGCTGCGGGAACTGAATTTCCGTGCCCTGGAGCGGGGCATGGAGCTTGTGGCTCAAGTTATCTAAGGGGGGTAAGTAATGACACAGTCCTTTAAGGCCCGGACCATAGAAACCAAAAAAAGCTTCTGGACCATCTTCCCCGGCCTGTGCAAAGGCTGTGGGTTGTGCATGCAAAAGTGCCCCAAGAAGTGCCTCTCCTGGTCTGATGTGCTGGGGGTTTACGGTACTCCTTCGGTGGAACCCAACGATGAGTGCATCGCCTGCGGCATCTGCCAGATGGTTTGCCCTGACTGTGCCATCAATGTTAGCAAGAAAAAAGAGGAAAAGAAAGCCGGTTAATAGTCAAGGGCCCTTTCCCGATGGGGAAAGGGCCTTTATCTTAACAGCCCGCCGTGTGGCGGAGCCGGTTCAAAAAGGTTTTTGGACACCAGGGGCATGTTAATAAATGCAGTTGCTATACACTATGAAGGGATGCAGGCAATGGTTCAGTGAACTTTGATGCGGCGCTGTCAGGAGCTTGCTCCAGTGCTTCGCGCAAGAAGCGCGCCGCATCCTTGCCATAGCGGTTTTACTGAATATTTACCCGGGCCAGGCGCAGGCGCCGGTGGGCCATTTCGATATCGCCCCGGATCCTGTTCAGGGTGGCGGGGTCGATACCGGTACTGGCGGCAATTTCCATGTCCGAAAGGCCCTTTTTCCAGGCCCGGATTAGCCGGGAAACATTGGTTTTATACTTGCGGGAAAGGCTTTTTTCGTCAATTTTGTCACCTCTCATCCGTTGCCTCTCCTTTCTCTTTGTCTTTAAACTTATTTTGACCGCCGCCTTGACCGGATATAAGATTAAAGTAATGGCAATGCTTTATGACGAAGGGCACTCATGTTAAAATAAAGCTGTTAAACCAAAATTTTGACCTGGTATTAGGTGAAAACAGTTGATGAATCAGCAGGAAGCGCCCCTGTTGGCCGCACTCTATGCCCATTGTGCCCGGGATTACGCCCACCTGCACGTGCCCGCACACCGCCAGGGAGAAGCCATTTTTCCCGAATGGCAGGGGGGTAAAGAAATCCTGCAACTGGATCTTACCGAGTTGCCCGGTTTGGATGACCTGCACCGCCCCGAAGGGGTGATCGCCCGGGCCCAGGCCCTGGCGGCAGAGCTTTTTGGTGCCGGGAAAACCTTTTTTCTGGTTAACGGGAGCACGGTGGGTATAACGGCCCTGTTCCTGGCCCTGTGCCGCCCGGGGGAGGAAATCTTGCTTCCCCGTAACGCCCACCGGGCCGTGCTGGGGGGGTTGGTTTTTTCCGGGGCAAAGCCCGTTTTCCTTGAACCTGTGGTTATTGAGGAGTTTGGTATTGCTGCCGGCTTAACTCCCCAGGTAGTTGCCGGGGCCCTGGAAAAGCACCCGCTGGCGAAAGGGCTTCTGGTGATCCATCCCACCTATTATGGAGTTACGGGCGATCTGCCGCAGCTGGTGGGGCTGGTCCACGGGTTGGACAAGCCCGTGGTGGCCGATGAGGCCCACGGCGTGCATTTCCCTTTTCATGAGGGTTTTCCGCCGCCGGCATTACAGTGCGGCGTGGACGCTGCGGTACAGAGCATGCACAAGATGGGAGGTTCCCTCACCCAATCCTCGTTACTGCATCTTAGAGGAAACCGGGTGGATGTCCAGAAAACGGCCCGCGCATTGAGCCTTTTGCAGAGCAGCAGTCCTTCTTATCTTTTGCTGGCCTCCCTGGACGGTGCCCGCAGGCAGCTGGCCACAAAGGGCAGGGAAATGCTGGAGCGGGCGGTGGACCTGGCCCGGGAGGTGAGGCAGGCTCTTTCCCGTTTGCCCGGCATTACCCTGCTGGGGGAAGAACACCTGGGCCGGCCGGGAGCACATGGCCTGGATCCCACCCGGCTGGTGATTTCCCTGCGTTGCGTGGGATTGACTGGATACCAGGCGGCCCGGATCCTGGCCCGGGATTACCGGGTGCAGGTAGAAATGGCCGATTATTATAACCTGGTCATGGTCATTGGCATCGGTACCACCCGCCGGGATTGCGAGCTCCTCATCCGCGGTCTGCAGGAAGTGATTCGCCGGGTGGGAGGAGGACAATCTCTCGTGACCTGCCCCGAACAGCCGCCGCTTCCGGTGGGGCGCCTTACGCCCCGCCAGGCCTGGCTGGCTCCCAGCCGCCCCCTGCCTCTGGAGGAATGCGCCGGCCATATCTGTGCCGAATGGGTGAACGTTTCCCCGCCGGGCATTCCCCTGCTCTATCCCGGGGAGGAGATTGGCCCGGAGATGGTCGAGTACCTGCAATGGGTCAGGAACCTGTCACTTTCCGTGCAGGGTCCTGAAGATCCCGGGCTGGCGAGCCTGCGGGTGGTGGTCCGGTGAAAGGTTTTTTCGTAGTTTTTGAAGGTATTGACGGGGCCGGGAAAACTACCCAGGCCCGGCTTTTGGCGACGGCCCTGGTCCGGCGGGGGCTTCCGGTGGTGCTCACCAGGGAACCCGGGGGGACCCCGGTGGGGGAAAAGATTCGCAGCCTTTTACTCGATCCGGTACTGGCCGGTTTAAACCCCCTGGCCGAGGCCCTTCTTTACGCCGGCGCCCGGGCCGAGCTGGTGGCCAGCACCATCCGCCCCGCCCTGGCCGGCGGCCGGGTGGTGATCAGCGATCGCTTTGTGGATTCCAGCCTGGCCTATCAGGGCTACGGGCGTTGCCTCGACCTGAAGGAATTGGAACAGCTTAACGACCTGGCCACGGGAAGGCTTGTACCCGACTTGACGGTGTTGCTGGACATGCCGGCCGCCGAAGCTCTGGCCCGGCTGACCGGCAGGGCGGACCGCATCGAGCAGGAAAGGTTGGATTTTTTTGACCGGGTGCGCCGGGGATACCGCCAGCTTGTAAAAAGGGCGCCCCAGCGTTACCTGGTACTGGACGGACGCCTGGACTGCCGGGAGCTCCACCGGCAGATTTTAAAGGCCGTGGAGGAGAGGTTATAGGTGAAGCTGGCGAACATTATTGGCCATGGGGAAATCGTCCGCGCCCTGTGCCGGGCCGTGGAACAAAACAGGGTCAGCCATGCCTATTTATTTGCCGGGCCGGACGGCGTGGGCAAGACCACCACGGCCCTGGCCTTTGGGGCCGCCCTGCTGTGCCGGCAGCCCGAATCTGGGGATGCCTGCGGTCAATGCCGGGATTGCCGGCAGGCAGCCGGACAAAACCATCCCGACCTGCACCGGATTGCTCCCGAAGGGGCCTCAATCAAGATCGGGCAGGTGCGGGAGATGTTGCGCCGGATTACCCTCTCTCCCTATCAGGGGCAGCGGCAAATTTTTCTCGTGGAACAGGCGGACCTGATGACCCACGAGGCGGCCAACTGCCTTTTAAAGACCCTGGAAGAACCACCGGCCGGTACGGTTCTTATTTTAATTTCGGATCGTCCCCAGGCTTTGCTGCCTACAATTCTTTCCCGCTGCCAGATCTTTACCTTTCACCCGCTGCCCCCGGAACAGGTGGCCGGTATCCTGGAAAGGGAAACGGCTGCTTCACGGGACGAACTGGAGCTGCTGGCCCGGCTTACCGGGGGGTGCCCCGGGCGGGCCGTGCGGCTGGCCGGTATGAATGGCGGTTATTTTGCCGTCCGGCAAAGGATGGTGGATCTGGCCTCCGGGTTGGGTCGCGCTTCCGTTACGGAAGCCTGCAGGCAGGCAGCTCTTTTGGCTGAAGATAAAGAGCTGGCCCTGGTTTACCTGGAGCTGTTCCTGCTGTGGTTCCGGGATTTGCTGGTATGGAAAGAAACTGGGGCTCCCGGGTTGCTTTTCAACCAGGATTATCTTTCCCTGGTGGACCGGGAAGCTCGTTTTTACAGCCGCACCCGGCTGCTTGCCATCATTAAGGAAATTGAAGGAACCAGAGATTCCCTTTTGGCAAACGTTAATACCAGACTGGCACTGGAAATGCTTTTTATGCGCCTTGCCGGCGCCGCCTGATTGAACGGCGGCGCTAAGACCAGGGAGGCTGAATGGAGGGAAAGACATGCCCTACCGGGTTGTAGGGGTCAGGTTCAGGCGGGCGGGTAAAATATATTACTTTGACCCGGGGGAATACCGGCTCAGTCCCGGCGATCTGGTCATTGTAGAAACGGCCCGCGGTATAGAAAACGGGCAGGTGGTGATTGGGCCCACCGAAGTACCGGACGAAGAGGTGGTGGCGCCTTTAAAAAAGGTTATCCGCCCGGTAACCGGGGAAGACCTGGAAAAAATTGCCGCCAACAAGAAAAAGGAAAAAAGGGCTTTTCAGATCTGCCTGGAGAAAATTGCCGCCCACGGTTTGCCCATGAAGCTGGTTGACGTGGAACAGACCTTTGACGGTAATAAGATCATCTTTTACTTTACCGCCGAGGGGCGGGTTGATTTCCGGGAACTGGTCAGGGACCTGGCTGCGGTTTTCCGCACCCGCATAGAGCTGCGTCAAATTGGCGTGCGGGATGAAGCCAAGATGATGGGCGGCCTGGGTTGCTGCGGGCGGGAATTGTGCTGCAGCACCTGGTTGTGCGACTTTGCCTCCGTTTCCATCCGCATGGCCAAGGACCAGAATCTTTCCCTGAATCCCACCAAGATTTCCGGTATTTGCGGACGCTTGATGTGTTGCTTGAAGTATGAGAATGAAATTTACGAACAGGCCAAGGAGGAACATCCCGAAATTGGCGCCCGGGTGCTGACACCCCATGGAGAGGGCAGGGTTACGGCCGTAAATATTTTTCGTAAAACCGTGACGGTGGAATTAAAGGAAACCAGGCTCAACAAGGAGTATTCTTTTAGCGAGGTAATCACCAGGACGAGAGGTGACCAGTGTGCAAACTCTGACCGCAATGATCAAGGAAATGGAAGCCAGGATCCAGGCACTCGGAAGCGACATGCAGAAAATCAAAAAGCAGATCCGCCTTTTAATGGAGGAGAATGACAAGTTGCGGGAGGAGTTAGCCAGGGCCTACGGGCAGGCCGGCGATAGCACCCCGGCCAGGGGAGGGCTGAAAAACCTGTGGGATCTTTACCAGCAGGGTTTTCATATTTGCAACGTACATTTTGGCCGCATCCGGACGACGGAATGCCTGTTTTGTGAAGCATTTTGGGACAGGGAGCGGGAGGGTGGAAGGTGAGTCAACAGGGAATCCTCTTTCTCTGTGCCACTCCCATTGGCAACCTGGAGGATATTACTCTGCGGGTCCTGCGGATATTGCGGGAAGTGGACCTGATTGCGGCCGAAGATACCCGGCACACCAGAAAGCTCCTGGCCCATTACGATATTCACACACCGATGGTCAGCTACCGCGAACACAACCGCCGGCAAATGGGCCGGCATCTTTTAAACCTGCTTGCAGCCGGCCTGAAAGTAGCCCTGGTTTCCGATGCCGGCATGCCGGGTATATCCGACCCCGGGGAGGAACTGGTTTCCCTGGCCATAGGCCGGGGTATTCCGGTGGTGCCCCTGCCCGGGCCCAACGCCGCCCTGGCAGCCCTGGTGGCCTCTGGTCTGCCCACCTCTTCTTTTTGTTTTGAGGGTTTCCTTCCGGCGGCGGCCGGCGCCCGGCGCCGCAAGCTCCAGGAATTAAAAGGAGAGAGGCGGACCATTATTTTTTACGAAGCACCCCACCGTCTTTTGGAATGCCTTTCCGATATGGCGGATATTTTCGGAGAGCGGCAGGTTGCCGTGGCCCGGGAGCTGACCAAAAAGTATGAAGAAATCTGGCGGGGTACGTTACCCCGGGCGGTGGAACATTTCCGCCTCCAATCTCCCCGGGGTGAGTTTACCCTGGTGGTGGCCGGCGCCCGGGAAGGGGAGGTGGCGGATACACGGGATGAATCCTGGTTGGGGCTTTCACTGCAGGAGCACGTTGCCCTGCTCCAGGCCCGGGGCATGGGTAAAAAGGAAGCCATCCGGGAGGTGGCCCGGCAGCGGGGAATGCCCCGGCGGGACGTTTACAACCAGGTGGTCCGGGACAGTGGTGCAAATTCATAAGGGCCGGTTGGTAATCAGAACTCTTCCCACCCGGCCCTTCACCATAATCATCAAGGTTATGTATGATTCCTCTACATGGCCTTGGCGTTTTCAAACATTTCTACGGCACAGTTCCGGCACACCAGCTTGCCGCGGTAAAGCTGTACTTCTGCCGCGTTGCCGCAGAAGACGCAGCCGGGCTCGTATTTCTTGAGGATGATCTTTTCGTTGTCTACGTAGATCTCCAGGGCGTCCTTCTCGTCAATCCCCAGAGTTCGCCGTAGCTCGATTGGAATAACCACCCTGCCCAGCTCGTCCACCTTTCTCACAACACCTGTCGATTTCAAAGTCTTTCCCTCCTCTTTAATTTTACATAGTTCGACAAGAAACTAGTTTATCATACAAGTAAATGGTACCAAGTGACCCAGTAAAAGTCAATAGGTTTTTGGATTTTTTTGTATAAAATTCTCGCGACAAGGGAAAACTTGACAAGTCAAGGCTCTTTTCAATACAATCTAGGTGTTGGGAACAGGTGATGAAGGGGAAGAGTAGAGCTGCCAGTACCCGTACAGAGAGCGGGGGTCAGGTGAAAGCCCGCCGGGGAAGACAGTTTGAACATGGCCCCGGAGCTGCCCGCTGAACGCCCTCAAGGCCCAAAGGGGCACACTTTTCAGTGAAGGGTTTTAAGAGCGTGATTTAGCTCGAAAGCGAGCGACTTGAGCCAAGCGGCAGACCAAACTTAGCGAAATTGAGGACGGAGGCGGGGCCGAGGCCCTGGATGGCCGAGGCCGGCTCCTGAGGCATGGAAGCCGAATGAGCCGGGAACCCCGCCGGAGTCCGAAAATTGAGCGCTAGTTTGGTCCGCGAGGCTCATGGAGCGAGCGAGAGCTAAATCACGCTTGTCGAATAACTCAGTGAAGGGTCAGTAGGTGGGGCCGGGTTGAGCACCCGTTATCCATGCTTGCAGTATCGCCGCAAAGGTTTTGCCCTTGTGGCCGTACTGGCCGAGGCCCCGGACCGTGAGGCCGGGGTGAATCTGGGTGGTACCACGGAAAGATCTCCGTCCCGGTAAACTGGGCGGAGTTTTTTTATGGCAGCAAAGGAGGGATCTGTTTTTGCGCAAAACGTTTTATATCACCACACCCATTTACTACCCCAGCGACAACCTGCATATCGGCCATGCCTACACCACCGTGGCCGCCGATGCCATGGCCCGGTTCAAACGCCTCACCGGCTACGACGTCTGGTTTTTAACCGGCTCCGACGAGCACGGCCAGAAAATTGAGCGCACCGCCCGGGCAAAAGGTATGACTCCCCGGGAATATGTGGACAGGATTGTGGCCGGGTTCAAACACCTGTGGAAAAAACTGGACATCAGCTATGACGACTTCATCCGCACCACCGAGGAAAGGCACAAGCGGGTGGTCCAGGCTATTTTCCAGAAGCTTTATGACCAGGGGGACATTTACAAGGCCAGCTACGAGGGCTGGTACTGCACTCCCTGCGAAACCTTCTGGACGGAAAGCCGGCTGGATGAGGGCAACTGCCCGGACTGCGGCCGGCCGGTGGAACTGGTGCAGGAGGAGAGTTACTTCTTCCGCCTGTCCAGGTATGCCGACCGGCTGCTGCAGTACATCGAGGAAAATCCCCATTTCATCCAGCCCGTCTCCCGGCGCAACGAAATGATCAGCTTTATCAAAAGCGGTCTGGAGGATTTGTGCGTTTCCCGCACCACCTTCGACTGGGGCATCCCGGTGCCCTTCGACCCCAGGCACGTGATCTACGTCTGGGTGGACGCCCTGACCAATTACATCTCGGCCCTGGGCTACGGCAGCGAGGACGACAGCCTTTTCCGCAAGTTCTGGCCGGCCGACGTCCACCTGGTGGGAAAGGACATCGTACGCTTCCACAGCATCATCTGGCCCATTATCCTTATGGCCGCCGGCATTGAGCTGCCCCGGCAGGTGGTGGGACACGGGTGGCTCCTGCTGGAGAGCGGGAAGATGAGCAAATCCAGGGGCAACGTGGTGGATCCCCTGGTCCTGATTGACAGGTACGGGGTGGATGCCATCCGCTACTACCTGCTCCGGGAGATGCCTTTTGGGGCCGATGCTTATTACTCCGAGGAATCCCTGGTGCACCGCATTAACATCGACCTGGCTAATGACCTGGGGAACCTGGTCAGCCGGACCCTGGGTATGATTGAAAAGTATTCCGGCGGCGTGCTGCCACAGCCCGGGCCGGCGGAAAGCGCGGACCGGGAACTAATTGAACTGGCCGAACAAACCCCTGCGGCGGTGGAGGAGCTGATAGACCGCCGGGAGCTGTCCAGCGCCCTGGGCGCCATCTGGAAACTGGTCAACCGGGCCAATAAGTACGTCGACGAAACGGAGCCCTGGGTTTTGAACCGGGATCCCGCCCGCCGGGAGCGCCTTAATACCGTGCTCTACAACCTGGCGGAAAGCGTACGCTTTATCGGCGTGTTGATCACCGCCTTTATGCCCAATACTCCCGGCCGGATCTGGTCCCAGTTGGGTATTGCCGGCCAACCCGGGCTCCATACCTGGGAGTCCTTGAGCTGGGGGCGCCTGCCGGCGGGAATAAAGGTGCGGCGGGGCGAAGCCCTCTTCCCGCGCATTGATCTGAAGACCCTGGAAAAGGATAAGTAGGGGGTTAGCATGATTCACTTGATTGACAGCCACGCCCACCTGGACGACCGCAAATTTGAGACCGACCGGGAAGAAATGCTGGACCGGGCCCAAAAGGCCGGCGTGGTACAGATAATCAATGCCGGTTACGATCTGCCTTCCTCCGCCCGGTCCATACGTCTAGCTGCAAAATATCCCTTTATATTTGCCGCCGTGGGCATCCATCCCCACGATGCCGGGGTGGTCCCGGAGGATTACCTGGCCCGGTTGCGGGAAATGTGCCGCCAGCGGGGTGTGGTGGCCATCGGGGAAATCGGCCTGGACTATTACCGGGACTTGAGCCCGCGGGACGTCCAGCAAAGGGTTTTCCGGGAGCAGTTGGCCCTGGCCCGGGAACTGGGCCTGCCGGTGATCATCCACGACCGGGACGCCCACGGGGACATTTTAAACATCCTGCGCAGGGACGGTGTTGGGCCGGCCGGGGGAGTAATGCACTGTTTTGCGGGTAGCTGGGAAATGGCCAGGGAATGTATGGCCATGGGCCTTTACATCTCCTTTGCCGGGCCGGTGACCTATCCCAATGCCCGCCGGCCCAGGGAGGTGGCCGCCCGGGTGGATCTTTCGCGCCTGCTGGTGGAAACAGATGCCCCCTACCTTACCCCCCAGGCCCGGCGGGGAAATCGCAACGAGCCGGCCTATGTACGCTATGTGGCGGAAGAAATAGCCGCCTTAAAGGGCGTGCCCCTGGAGGAGCTGGCCCGGGCGACCACGGCGAATGCCCGGCGCCTGTTCGGACTGCCCGGAGCCGGCGCTTAAGTCGATGGCCCCTGAAAACCACCGGCCCGTGACATTCCGCCTTTGCAGCTCCGGGAAGCTCCGGTCCGATGGGGTGACAGGTGAATATCTCTTTAGCGGGTCCCGTGGAAGTATGAAAATAACGCCGTTGATTAAATCAAACGTAAAGAGGAGATACGTTGCGGTTGCGGACTTTACCTGAGGGGAGAGGGGAAAAATGAATGAAACAAAGGGGCTGGTCCTGGTTTTCACCGGCAACGGCAAGGGCAAAACCACCGCCGCCCTGGGTATGGGCCTGCGGGCCTGGGGCCAGGGGATGAAAGTGCTGGTGCTGCAGTTTATTAAGGGTGGGTGGAAATACGGTGAATTGAATGCTCCCGCCCGGCTGGGACCCGGCTTTGAAATCCGCCAGCTGGGGGAAGGATTTACCCGGGTGGGCAACAGTAAAGGCCTGGAGGAACACCGGGCGGCAGCCCGGGCTGCCCTTAATGAGGCAGAAAAGGAAGTAGCGGCGGGGAACTTCGACCTGATTATCCTGGATGAAATCCTGTACGCCCTGAAGTTCGGGCTCATTAGCCTCGATGAAATACTCGCCCTGCTGGACAAAAAGCCACCCCGGCTGCACATAGTGCTTACCGGCCGGGACGCTCCCCCGGAAATTATTGACCGGGCGGACCTGGTCACGGAAATGAAAGAAATCAAGCATCATTATCAAAAGGGGATTAAAGCCCAGCGGGGGATCGAGTTTTAGTTTTTAAATTAAGCAACGCCTTTGGTCCTGCCACACTTGACAGCAAGGCTTTCTTAAGTTAGATGTAAAGTAGGAATGCCACAACCAGGACGGCGTGAGTGCCTCATACTGCCGGGGCTTTTTTGTAAAACCCTTGGAACCGCCGCATCGGTTTCCAAGGGTTTTCAACTACTTGCGCCGACCCCCCTTCGGAGAAAAACTCCCCCGGCAGGTGAGGCCCGTCCGGTTATGGCATTCCTTGTCTTATTTTAGCAAGAGCTGCATATTCAGGACAAGCTTTTAATCATTGGTGAAAATATAACGGTTTGCGGAAAATTGCTTTACAGGTAGGAAGATTTTAAAGTAAAATAAAAAGCAAACTTTTTTGTTACCGTAGAAACAAGGTGTGTTGACCATGATCGTGAATATTGTAACAGGCTACCTTGGCAGTGGGAAAACCACTCTCATCCAGTATCTGGTAAGGAAACTGGCCCCCGGTGAACGGGTGGCTGTTTTAGTAGGAGAGTTTGGAGAGATAGGTATTGACGGTGCCCTTTTGGCCCAGGATGCACCTGATGTGCTGGAATTGGGCTGTGAATGCATTTACTGCACCTTAAGCGCCGACCTGGCCAGGCAGATTCCACATGTGGCAGGTTCCCTCTCGCCGGACAGGTTGATCATAGAATACCCCGGTGTGGCGGCCGTTCAGGGGTTGCTGGCGGCGGCAAAGGTAATGGGCCTGCATTTAATGGACCACCGCTTCAGCATCATTCACGTTATTGACGCCTGTTCCTTTGACGAACTCTACACCCGGTCCCCGCTTTTTGCCGAATCCCAAATTTGCCGGGCCAATGTGCTGGTGCTGAACAAGTGTGACCTGGTCCCGGAGAAAAAGGTGCAATCGTTGACGAAAAAAATCAAGGAGCTTAATCCCCGGGCACGCTTTGTTTCTACGCACCATGGGCAGGTAAGCCCGGCGGATTTGCAAGTGACTTCTCAAACCGGGTTTTCCTCTCCCAGGGAGAGAAAGGTTTGCCGGAGGCCCCAGAGTGCCGTGGATATTCCCAGTTATTACAGCTTTTCACGCAAGTTTCAGGGCACCTTTTCCAGAGCACAGCTCGCCAGGTTGTTTGAAAACCTGTCCGGGTCAAGTATTGGCGAGGTGGTACGGGCCAAGGGCATCTTTTGCTGCGAAGAAGGGTGGGTACGCCTGGATTTTCTCCCTTCCGGCGTTTCCCTTGAGCCTGTAACGGGCCGCTTTCACGAGAGCAAGGTGCTGGTTATTGGTTCTACCCTGGCCGCCGGTAAGCTTACCGCCTCCCTTTTGGATTGTCTTCACAAAAAGCCGCAAGGTTTCTATGAAGATTGTGGTGACCGGCGGCGCAGGGTTTCCCGTCCGGCCGGCTTAAACCGGCAGCGTTCCCCGGCTTACACTGCACCGGGTGATTATGCGGGCTCCCCCTTCCGGTCGGGCCATGACAAAAAGGAATTGAGCTCGTAAAGAATCCCCCGCGGGGGGTTTTATTTCTCCAGTTATGAAAGCCTGCTTGAATCTCCAGGCAGCCTGTGCTATGATTTCGATCAAAGTCACCGGTGTGAAGCCATGGATTTTAACGGGATGAAAGGGTGGACGGTATGAGTTTGGGGCAAAAAATCAGGGACTTTCGCAAGGAAAGGGGCATTACGCTGACCGAACTGGCCAACCAGCTAAAAATATCACCTTCTTACCTCAGCGCGGTGGAAAGGGATATTCGCAAGCCGTCCATCCCCATGTTAAAGAGGATCAGCGAAGCTCTCAATGTTTCAGTGAGTTACCTGGTAGGTGATACCGACGATACGGTCACCGGGGAAAAACTGCGCTTTATGCGGGAAAGCCGCGGCCTTTCCATCCAGGACCTGGCCGAAATCAGCGAACTGCCCGCGTCCATGCTGGAAAAGTTTGAAAACGGGCAGGCTACCCCGGATTTAGAGGATTTAAAGAAACTTTCCGAAGCCCTGAATGTAACCCTTCGCTATTTTCTTGATCAGACGGATCGTCCCGATAGCCTGGGCTACCGCTTGCGCAAGTTGCGGCAAAAGCAGGGATTGACAGTGGCCGCCCTGGCCGAGAAAGCGGGAGTTTCCCCGGGTTTGTTAAGCCAGATTGAAAACGGGCAAACCACCCCCTTGCTGGATACCCTTGAAAAGATTGCCAGGGTACTCAATACCTCAGTCAGTTACTTTCTGATGAAACAGGAGGACGTGGAGGACCTCCTGGCCACATTGAATTCCGATATTTTAGAAACCCTGGGAGATCCTAACGTTCAGGCAGTTTTGCGGGCAGTGCGGGATTTTGACGCCAGTGAAATAAAATATATTCTTAATTTCATCCAGTTTTTTAAACAAAACCGTCACCTGCTCTGATGTTGCTTGTCGGGAACCTTTCAAGGGCAAAATAGGACAGTTCATGGATTAGCTGTTGTCAGTTCCAGGTTTCTCCTTATAGGATAAGAATTAAAAGGTTCGGAGGTGGGGGTGGGTGCTGGAGCCGGAACGGGAATGGCAAGAACTGCAACTGCATTTATTGACCAGGCTGAAAAAAGCGGTTGTGGAACATAACGAAGAAGAACTGCTTACCGCTATTGAAGATGCCTTTCGTGAAGGTCTGGATGCCCGCAAGGCCATCTTCGAAGGACTGGTTCCCGGCATGGAGGAGGTCAGCCGGCTCTACGAGGAAGGGGTTTACTATATTCCCGAGTTGCTCCTCTGTGCCGAGGTATTATACCGGGGGCTGGCTGTTTTCAAAGAACATGTCGAGAAAAAAGATTTGGGCATTAAAGGTACGGTAATTATCGGGGTGGTGGAAGGAGATATCCATGACATTGGCAAAAATCTGGTAAAAATGATGCTGGAGGGGGCCGGTTTTGAGGTAATTGATCTGGGGCGGGACGTGCCCCTGCACAGGTTCCTGTCCGAACACCGTAAAGTGCGCCCCGACATTGTTTGTCTTTCCACCATGATGACCACCACCCTGGCCGAAATGAAAAAGGTGATCAAGGAACTGCGGGAACGCAACCCCCGGGTAAAAATTATGGTCGGGGGTGCCCCCTTGAGCGAGTGCATGGCCAAACGCTGGGGGGCCAGCGGCTATGCCCCCGACGCCCACCAGGCTTTAAAAAAGGCAGTGGAAATTATGCTTTCGGTGAAGAAAAGCTGTCATGAATCATAGTGACGCCGGAGAATTAGCCTTATGGATCACCAATGATTTCGAAATATTCTGGTTACGCCTGTTCCTTATAGCTCTGGTATTGAAAATATTGAGTAGGGGGGTAGATGGCGCGTGCTGGGTTCGCAAAAGGAGAGGGAACTTCTCAGTCGCCTGCGGGAAGCGGTAATCAACTTTGATGAGGAAGCTGTGGTGGAGACGGCTAAGGAATGCATAGAAAGGGGGATGGATGCCACCCGGGCCATTTTTGAAGGGCTGGTGCCGGGAATTGAAGAGGTGGGCCGTCTTTATGAAGAAGAGATATATTTCATCCCCGAAATGCTTTTATGTGCCGACGCCCTCTACCGGGGCCTGGAGCTGCTCCGGGAGCACGTGGTCAAAAAAGACGTGGGCGTCAGGGGAAGGGTGCTCATCGGGGTGGTGGAAGGGGATATCCATGACATCGGTAAGAACATCGTGAAGATGATGTTTGAGGCTTCCTCCTTCGAGGTTTATGATCTGGGGAGGGATGTACCCCTGGAAACTTTTATCCGGGAATACAGGAGGCTAAAACCAGATCTGGTTTGTCTTTCGGCCATGATGACCACCACCATGCTTAGAATGAAGCCGCTGATTGCCAGGCTGAAAGAGGAAAATCCGCAGGTGCGGATTATGGTGGGCGGGGCGCCGGTAACCGAACACGTAGCTGCCCGCTGGGGAGCCCACGGTTACGCTCCCAATGCCCCCCGGGCTTTAAAAGCGGCCATCGACCTGCTGGTGGCGGTGAGAAATCACCTCGCCGGCCGTACCGCAGGATGATCTTGGGGGCTGCAAAAGCATCTTCGCTTCACAAACGGCTGGACGTTAGAAAAAGAAATGCCTGCCAACTGTTGGGGGTTGAAAATCGACCTTTAGCCGGGCAATAATTGCAATTGATGGCAGGAAAATTTACATCCAGCGCCGAACCTGGTAAAATGGTGCAAACATTTTCTTTTGTCTTTTGTTTAGCCAAAGAGCATTTTATTTAAACATCCTTAAACTCCCGTTTTTGCTAACTAGCCGTCCAAAAGAAGGGGGTGACGCTGCCTTTCTGCGGCAAGCATTAAAACATTAAGGAGGTGGACAATTTATAAAATTCGTGATTAACTAAAAACCTTTGCACGACCTAATGGAAATTATGCTTGGGGGGGTAAAATGTGGCGAAGCAAATGTTAATTGATGCCATCCGGGGGAAGAGAACCCCGAGGGCACCGTGGGTTCCTTATGCCGGCGTCCACTGTGCCTTTGTGATTGGCGAACCAGCGGACAAATTTCTAAAGGACCCGCAGCTGCTTGCCAAGGGTGTGGTTGAAACGGCCAGGAAGTATAAGGCTGACGGGATTCCCCTGGTTTTCGATCTTTCCGTGGAGTCCGAATCCATGGGATTAGAAATCAAGTACTGGAAGGACAACGTCCCATCGGTCCAGTCTCACCCCTTATCCGACAAGACCGTGGAGGAGGCCGGCCTGAAGGTTCCGGGTCCCAACGACGGCCGCTGGCCGGTGCTTTTCGAGGCCGCCAGGATTGCCAAGCCCCAGCTGGACGAACTGGATTGTGCCTTAATGGGCCTTGCCTGCGGGCCGCTCACCCTGGCAAGCCACTTAGCTGGTGTGCGCATCTTTACTGATGTGGTCAAGAACAAGGAAAAGGCACATCATGTATTAAAGTTCTGTGCTCAAGTTGTCAAGAAGTCGGTGGAAATGTATTGCGACATGGACTGTGATATTATCGCCATCGTAGACCCGGTAGCCTCACAGATCCGGAACGAAACATTTAAGGAGTTTGTTCACCCCTATTGCCAGGATGCCATCGCCGTCATTCATGAAAGAGGAAAGACATCCAGCTTCTTTATTTGCGGCGACGCCACAAAGGTGCTGGAGTCCGTTTGTCAGATTGGTACCCACGGATTTGCTATAGACGAGCAGTTAAACCTGACATTTGTGCGGGACCTGGCCAGGAAATACGGGGTTGGTTTTGGCGGCAACCTGAAGCTTACCCTGGCCATGTCCTTGGGGATTGTTTCACCGCGGGAGGATGCCATTGTCAGCCTGGCTGCCGGTGGTACGCACGGTTATGTATTCGCCCCTGGATGAGATATGCCCTATGATGTTCCGTTGGAACACATGGAGCAGATTCTGGAAGCCAGGGAATGGTTTGAAAAGTACTATGCCAAGTATCCCGAGTCCTGGTAAAAAGGGGGGTAAAATATGTCCGAGCAGAAAATCAAGATTGACGTGCTTACCCTGGACAGCGTGCAGTGTGCCGCCTGTGGCTACATGATGGAGTCCATTGCGGCCATGCCCCCCGATGTGCAGGAGATGATTGAATACAAGGAATGGTCCATTAAAAACCAGGCCGGCATTCAGAAGTTCCTGGAGCTCAATGGCCGGGTACTGCCTACAATTTGCATTGAAGGCGATCTGGTTTTCGAGAGCGTTATTCCCCAGTATGAAGAACTGATTGACGAATTGGCCAAAAGGGCTCCAACTCCCGAGATGCGCGAGCGGATACTGTCCTTACGTGATAAAGGCTTTGATTTCGACCGGATTAAAGAGAACCTGGAAAAAGCGGGCGCCGGTCTTCATACCAGAAGGGATTCTACAGTCGAATGAAGTCGTTGCGCCTGGAGCTAATCTACGCGGGGGATCACAACCTTTCATGCTACTATGCCGCAAAGGTGGTGGAGGCTGTGGTCCCCTTTTTCCCCAACTTGCTTGAGTGGGAAAAGGTATATATCAGGCAAAAAGAAGGCGCCCGGAGGTTTTACGAGCTCTCCGTTTCGCTGTACGGGGAGGAGGATGTAAGAAAGCTACACTGTCACGCACCCATCCCGTCGATTTTTATTAACGGTGAGATGGTATTTGATCGCATACCGTCGGTGGAGGAACTGGCGCAGAGCATCGAAGATTTCATTTGCCGCGGGGGGAACGGAAAATGACGGGGGATTACGGGCACAGTTTCGCCGGTGAATTGCTGGGCACCTTTATGCTGGTGTTTTTCGGGTGCAGTACGGTGGCTGTAACAGTGCTTTTTTCGGCCCATACAGGACTTTTTCAAGTGGCCGTGGTCTGGGGGATTAGTGTGACTCTGGCCATATATGCCACCCGGCATCTTTCATGCGCCCATTTAAATCCGGCCGTCAGTCTGGCCATGGTCATTGCCGGTCGTATGGACGTGAGAAAACTGCCCGTATACTGGGTGGCCCAGTTAACTGGTGGTTTTCTGGCCGGTGCTGCCGTTTATGCCATTTTTTCCCCTTCCATGGCCGTTGTGGAAGCTGCCCGGCATATTGTGCGCGGTGCTCCCGAATCCGTGCTAACCGCCATGCTTTTCGGCGAATATTATCCCAATCCGTTTTCCCCCGTGCTCTGTTCTGTTTCTCCAGCAGGTGCTTTTGCGGTGGAAGCTCTGGGTACCTTCTGGCTGGTGTTAATTATTTTCGCCCTGACTGAAGGATGCAATGTGGGTCGGCCTTCCAGCGACGTAGCGCCCATTTTAATCGGACTGACCATAACTGTTCTGATCAGCATTTTTGCTCCCCTGACCATGGCTGGATTCAACCCGGCCCGGGATTTCGGCCCCAGGTTGTTTGCCTTTCTGGCCGGTTGGGGGAAGGTGGCCATTCCCGGTCCCCGGGGTGGTTTTTTCACCATATATATACTTGCCCCTTTGGTAGGCGGTTCTTTGGCATCCCTGTTGTTCCACAAGCTGCTGGAGCCCTTGATGCGCGGTAAGCACGGCGCTTGCAGTTGCAAGGATCATTTTTCCCTGTAGCATGGTACGGGTGTAATCCGGGTGATATTAAGAAAGCAACGCCGGAAAGGAAGATGAAAATGGGAAACAGGGTGAGCATACTGGTCTTTGGCACCTCACCTCCATGCCAGAAATGCCTGCAGGCCGAAAGGGAGGCCCGGCAGGCGGCGGCTCAGTTTCCTCCGGGAGAGGTGACGGTGGAAAAACAGGACGCCTTTTCGGAAACAGGACAAAAATACGGGGTCATGATCACTCCCGCCGTGGTGATAAACGGCAGGATGGTGGCTGCCGGCAGGTTGCTTACGGAACCGGAACTGGTGGAGCTGATCAAGAAAGAGAGGGGGGATTGACGTGCCCGTTAAAATGGAGGTCTTCAGCGGTAATCCTCCCTGTCCCGGGTGCCTGGAGATGATCAAACTTTGTGAGGCAGTGGCCGGCGAATACGGAGGGGAAATAGATTTTAAAAAGTATGTGGGTGAAGAGGGGCTGGAGAAGTTTAACGAATACAACATGTTTTGCGTTCCGGCGGTGGTGATCAACGGTTATATTAAAATCGAAGGGGTTGTTCCCACCCGTTTTACCCTTTTGAACGCATTGAGGGAGGGTGGATTATGTCTAAAGTAAGCATTGAGGCCTTTTTGTCCGTCCCACCCTGTTCCGGTGGCATTGCCCTGTCCCGGTTGCTGGAGGGTATCCAGAGGGAATTTGGCGAAAAGGTGGCCATTACTATTCACAGGGGGCCGACCCCTCGCCTGGAGGAACTGAAAATATCCGCCACCCCAGCTATAATTGTGGGCGACCTGGTCAGAATCATGGGCGTATGTCCCGACAGGGAAACGGTTGTGGCCGCCCTGCGGGAATGCGGTATGATATAAAAACCTGCCGCGTGCGCTGTAAAGGCAGGTCCGGGAGTGGGAAAGGTGAGACCCATCCTTATCGAAATCATCTATGAAGGCGACCACTGTATCCCTTGTGTTTACATGCTTGAAACAGTGGAAGAGGCCATAGGCGATATGGGGGACAGGGTGAAGCTGGAACTGGTCTACCTCCGGCAGGAAACGGGCGGCCGTCGTTACAAGGAGCTGTCGGAAGGGCTGGGCGGGCCGGCTCCCATCCCGTCCATTTTCATTAACGGAAGGTTGTATTTCAGCACCACACCGCCGGTGGAAGAGCTAAAACAGACCCTGCAGGGGCTCTTACAGGCGGGTGAATAGGTCATGTATATATACAAGACCAAGGGGATTTGTCCGCCCGAAATCCACTTTCAACTGGCGGGAAATATCCTGACCGGCGTGAGGTTTGTGGGCGGGGGCTGCCGGGGCAACGCCCAGCTCATCAGCCGCCTGCTGGAGGGCCGGGAGCTAAGTGAAGTGCTCCCCCTCCTGAAAGGAATTCAATGCCGGAATGACACATCCTGCCCCGACCAGCTATTCCAGGCCATCCAGTTGGCCCGGGAGGGGAAGCTCAGGGAAGAGGAGCCGATCACTATTTATGAAGCTCCAGCGTCCTATCAAAGGGTAGCGGTAATTGCCGAGGTAAACGGAAATGTTGAGGCATTGCGGGTAGCGTTGCGCCAGCCTGTTGAAGCCGTTTTCTGCCTGGGTAACCTTACCGGTCCGGCAGGGGACAACGACGGGGTGGTTGAACTGGTGCGAAGGGAGAAGTTGGTTTTTATACAGGGCCCATTTGACCGTACTCTCCCCTGTACCAAACCGGAGAATCGAGAATTTCTCCGGCGGGCACCCCTCTATCTGCGGTTTCAACTGGGGCGGTGCCGTGTCCTGGGGTTTTACAGCGGTTTTATCCAGGAATTAAGCGGCTTTTCGGATTATGCCCCCTATTCCCTGGAGTTGCTCATGGTGAGCAATCTATCCGACTACTTGCGCAATGAGAGCGTCTTTTCCGCCCTGGAAGCCATGACCGAACAGTTTTCCGTCGATTTGGTTCTCTTTGCTTCTACCAATGAGTGGAAACATGTACGCCTGGGTAAAGTGGACTTCATTAACGTGGGTCCTCTAAAAGAGGACGGCCAGTTTAAATACGCCTTGCTGGAGTGGGCGGGGGAAGAATTACAAGTTTCCTTTGAAACGGTGAAGGCATAGCGGGGAGGGAAGGGACGTGCGCCGGGTGCTGGTGGATGTATTGCTGACCGATTTCCGGCAATGAGCGGCCTGCGTCTACATGGCGGAAGCGGTAAAGGCTTTACCGCAGGAAATTAAGGACATAATCGAGGTCCACGAGTGGGACATGAGGACGCGGGAAGGAATAAAACGTTTCCTGGAGTTAAAGGCGAAATCCCTGCCCAGCATTGCCCTGGACAACGAACTGGTCTTTGAAGCCGTTATTCCGCCGCAGGAGGATTTGATCGCGGCCATTAAAGCAAGATATGCCGGTTAGTTCTGGCGCGGGGGTGTAGGAAAATTATGTCAAAGGTTTTTGTGGAGGTATTGCTCACCGACCAGTGAGCGTCCGGGCCGTATATGGCCGAAGCGGTAAGGGCCTTACCGCAGGAAATACAGGACGGCATTGAAGTGTTTATCTGGAATGTGAAGACCCTGGAAGGAATCAACCGCAAACTGGAACTGGGGGCCAGGGTCATACCTGCCATTGCCCTGAACAACGAAGTGGTTTATGAGTCCACCATACCTCCCCAGGATGAGTTGATTGCCGCCATTTTAAAATGCAAAGATAATTTTCAATGGGGAGATGCAGGGGGGAGCCCGGTGTATTTGCAGGAAGTTACCTTAACCGGTTTTAAATCCTACGCCACGGAAACGGTGGTTAATTTTAAGTCCGGCATTGGAGTAATCATCGGTAATAATGGCGTGGGCAAAACAAATGTACTGGATGCCATTGCCTGGGCCGTGGGCGAGAGCGATCTGCAGCGGTTGCGCTGCCAGCAATATGGGGACCTGTTTTTCAGCGGGTCGCAGGAATACCCTCCGGCGGAAACGGCCAGGGTGGCCCTGACCATTAAGCTAGGTGAGGATAAAAAAGCCCCGCAGGTTAAGCTGACCCGGCAGGCCCGCCGCCAGGGAACGGAAGAATTCTTCTGTGACGGGGTTGAGCTGACGGCCGCAGGTTATTACCAGAAATTAACCGAACTGGGACTGGAAAATGTTACAAAAACAGTGATCCGGCAGGGTCAGGTGGAAAGCTTTCTGCAGCTGGGACCCGCGGATCGGTTTAGATATGTAAAAGCACTGTTCAATGAAAAGGTGGATGGAGATCTAATCGGCAGGATTAACGCCCATTTCAAGAATTTCTTGAGCATACTTGTCCCGGAGGGAGGGGGCGAGCTGTTCCTGGTTGATACCAGTGGTGAACCCGGCCTGGCCGTTGAAGTCGTTTTTCCTGGAAAAGGAAGAAAGAACCCGCTCCTTCTTTCCGGCGGTGAGAAAACCATCTGTTCGCTGGCCGCCAATCTGGCCCTTTTTGAGGAATTGCAGAGCCCCTTTTACCTGTTGGACGAAGTGGAGCCCGCCCTGGATTGGATATATCACCACCATATGCAGCAGTTATTCAAGAAGCTGGCCCGGAACAGGCAGCTGATCATGATCACCCACTTGCGAAGCACCATTGAGCTGGCCGATACCCTGCACGGGATTCGCGCCCGCAGGGACGGCACCTCCTACGCGAAGTTCTACTTTGACATGGACGAACGTATCCTAAGGGCTTACCAATGTTGTTGTTAAGAGGGGCGAGTTACATGGAACTGGAAACCATCGAACAATTCAGGAATTTGGTCCTTAAGTTGGGGCTTCCCAGGACGGACATGGTTTTGTTTGGGATTGTCTGCCCCTACTGCGGCAAGAACGACCGCATCAGGCCGCTGGAACCGCCGGAGGAACTGAACGAAGAAGATCTGGGTCGGACAAATATGGATCTCTACCGCAGGATATGGAGTGAATTGCAGCCTAAAGACGTCCTGGCCGTGTGTAAATTTTGCCATAACATTATGCACTTGCAGGGCGAGGCTAAAAAAGCAATACCATTGTATGAATGGTAGCCAGGGGGGGAAACCATGGCTGACTTCACAGACGTTTATCTCATTACCGGGTTTTTGGGCAGCGGAAAAACCACTTTTTTGAATCGTCTCATCCGCCAGTTTCCCAGGAACCGGAAATTGATGGTATTAATGAATGAGTTTGGTGAAATTGGCGTTGACGGCACGCTGGTGGCCGGTGAAGACCTGGATATCCTGGAAATCAGCAAGGGGTCCATCTTTTGCGCCTGCGTGAAAACGGATTTTATCAAGGGCCTTTACGAGATTGCCCAAAAAATCAAGCCGGACATTTTGTTGATTGAATCTACCGGTGTGGCCAATCCCGTTGACCTCAAAAAGGACCTGAACTTGCCCATATTTAAGGGTCGTTTTCAGTTTAAAGAGCAGTTTTGCATTATCGATGCGGCCAACTTCCTGGATGCCTTCCAGGTCTATGCTTCGGTGGAAAAGCAAATATCCTCCTCCACCAGATTTATTATCAACAAGATCGACCTGGCTTCCCGGGAGCAGGTTGAAGAAATAAAAAATCTCGTAAAAAAGTACCACCCCGATCCCCACTTTTACGAGGCAACATATGCCGATATAAACGTGGCCGAGCTTTTATCTTTGGAGCAGCCGCTTGAAGGCGTGAGGTATGAACCGGGGCGTCCAATGAGCGAAGAGGAACTGGAACGGTACGTGGAAGAGCTGTTGTCCGATATTCATGAATCCCTTACGCCCCCCGACCTGCTAATGTCTGCATCCTTTTTCTGGAAGGGAGGCGCGCTATCCGATCTCCGGGAAATGACGGCCCGGTTACCCCGGGAAGTGCTCCGGGTAAAGGGCTTTGTGCAAATAGAGGGCCGGCTTCACCTGTACAACTATGTGATGGGCCAGTGCACCATTGAAATGCAAGATGTGCCGGTGAAGGAGAATCAGATCAATGTGCTGGTCTTTATTGCCCCGCCGCAAATCATGCCGGCAGTGGAAAAGCTCATGGGCGATTTTAACTTTGTGAAAACGGGGGAAATCAACCGCCAGGAATTTTTTCAAAAGCGGTAGTTTGCAGGAGGTAATTATGCGTATTGTCTCGCTGGTACCCGGTCATACGGAAACCCTTTTCGCCTTGGGGCTTGGCGAGAAGGTGGTGGGGGTTACCGCCCACTGTGATTACCCACCACAGGCAACGGGTAAAGAACAGGTTGGTCTTTTTAACCGTCCGGACGTAGGCAGGATTATCTCGTTGCGGCCCGACCTAGTCCTGGCCGGGGGAGCTATACACCGGGGTTGCGTGGAAGAGCTGCGCCGGGCGGGAATAACGGTTTTTGACTTTGCACCCCGCCGGGTTGCGGAACTGCTGGAGGGAATGGAAGAGATAGTGCGTATTACACTGGCCGGTGAAGCGGGCCGTTCGGCGGTGGCCACGTTCAGGGCCAGAGTAGCCGGGCTCCGCGAAAAGGTGGCACGCCGTTCCCGTATCAGGGTTCTTTTTGTCATGGGTGAGAAGACCCTGGTTACGCCCGGACCGGCTTCCTGCCAGTATGACGCCCTGAGAGTGGCCGGAGCTGATCTTTTGCCCGCCGCCTACGAACCCGCCGTTTTGCTTTCCCGTAGCGAGATACGTCGCTTTAACCCGGAAGTAATTTTGGCCTGCGGTCGGGTTTCCGGTGAACCGCCAAAAAAGAGGTGCCCGGGCTGCGACCTGCCGGAACGCCCCTGCGTACGGGATGTGGCAGACATGCTGAACCACCCCCTGTTGACGGGGGTTGACGCGGTAGAGAAGAAATGCGTCCATGCCGTTCCCTGCCACTGGTTGTGCCGGCCCGGACCACGCCTAATCGACGGGATGGAGAGGGTGGCCCAACTGTTGCAGAAAATTTCTCGTCCGCTAACCGGCTAAAATAAACCATTCAGGGGGCTGTTTTGACCGTTGAAGAAAAGAATCTTGCGCTGGTGCGGCAACCGTTTTACACTCTTTAAAAGAGGTTTTGAAAGGAAAGAAAGTTTTGTTGTGGCTAAAAGTTTAGTAGAAGAGCAATAATTATCAACCCTATAATCATGCAGGTGTAATTTTAATTTAACTTATAGAAAAAAAAAGGGGGGTAGAGCAACCGAAAAGGAGGGGCAAATTTCCGGCCGTGGTTTTTGGGCTTGCGCAGGTGATTACTAACTTTTTAGAGACTTTAACAGTGGCTTGCTGCTGACGTTGCAGGATGACCGAACTGTAATTTTAACCGTTCGGTTAAGAAAACAATTGTTAAAAGAAAGGAGAATGGGAAATGACACCTGAAAGGGAAAAGGACATTCTGGGGAGACTGGCCGAGGGTGTACTCAATTATGATGAGGAAATGGTGCGCCAGGCGGCCCAGGAGGCACTGGATGAGGGGATGGACGCAAATAAGGCGGTTTTTGATGGATTGGTGGCCGGTATGAAGGAAGCAGGTGACTTGTATGAAAAACAGGAGTACTTTGTCCCCGAGCTCCTTATGTGCGCCGATGCTTTGTACGCCGGGCTGGAAATACTCCGTCCGCATATGAAATCAACGAAAGAAGGCGGCGGGGTAAAAGGCCAGGTGGTCATGGGAGTAGTGCAGGGAGACGTGCACGATATCGGCAAAAACCTGGTGAAGATCATGTTTGAAGCTTCCGGTTTTGAGGTGCACGACCTGGGCAAAGACGTGCCCTTAGAGAAGTTCGTGGAGGAACAACTGAGAACCGATTCGGAGATTGTGGCCCTCTCGGCCATGATGACCACCACCATGGTGGGCATGAAAGATATTATTAAAGCTATTAAGGAGAAGAACCCCAAGGCCAAAATTATGATTGGCGGTGCTCCGGTAACCGATGAGATTGCCGACCGTTTTGGCGCGGATGGTTATGCCAAAGATGCCAGCAACGCCCTGAAGGAAGCCATAAACATGATCGCTTCTTTAAGAGAGTTGTAAGGGGAGGATGAAGCAAAAGTGCAGCACCAGGTAATCTTTCAGCCTTCCGGGCGCCGGGGAATGGTGGAGCGGGGTATCACCCTGCTGGAAGCGGCCAGGGAACTGGGTGTGGACATTGAAAACCTCTGTGGCGGTGCCAAGGTCTGTGGGAAATGCAAGGTTAAAATAGAAGAAGGTTTTTTTGAAAAATTCGGCATCGAGTCCAGCATGGAGCATCTTTCTCCACTCCAGGAGGAAGAAAGGGATTGCCTTAACGAAGCGGAACTGGCGGACAATTACCGCCTGGCCTGCTGCTGCGAAGTGCTGGGCGATGTGCTGGTCTTCGTGCCTGAAGAAAGCCGGGGAGCCAAGCAGGTGGTGCTGGAAACCGGCAAGGAACGGAAATTCAACCTGAACCCCGCCGTGCGCAAATATTATGTGGAAATGCCGGAAGCCACCCTGGAGGACCACCGGGGTGATTTCGAGCGCCTGCGGGAAGCCCTTCACGAGCACCACGGCCTGCCGGCGGACCTGGAAATCGACTACTTTGTGTTGCGGGACCTGCCCAATGTGGTCCGGGAAGGCCGGTGGAAGGTGACGGCGACCGTTTGGAACAACCGGGAAATTATCCGGGTGGAGCCCGGAATGAAGGATACCCTGGTCGGCCTGGCCGTAGATATCGGTACCACCACGGTGGCCGCCTACCTCTGCGATTTACGTACAGGGCAGGTGCTGGTGGTTGACTCCATGATGAACCCCCAGGTGCGCTACGGCGAAGATGTGCTCTCCCGGATTACCTACTCCATGATGAATGAAGATGGTCTGGAGAAAATGCACCAGGCCATTATCGAAGGGCTGAACACCCTGGCCCAGCGCATGACCGAAAAGGTCGGCCTTTTGCCCACCGATATCGTAGATATGACCCTGGTCTTCAACACCGCCATGCAGCATATCGCCCTCTGTATTGATCCCAAATTCCTCGGTCGTTCTCCTTTTGCCCCGGGGACCAAGCAATCAAGGAACATCAAGGCCCGCGATCTGGGCGTTAACATCTGCCGTGCCGCCATTATCCATACCCTTCCCGTGGAATCTGGCTTTGTCGGCCCGGACAACGTGGCCGTGCTCATTGCCGAAGAACCTTACCGGGAACCGGAGAAAATCCGCCTCATCATTGACATCGGTACCAACGGTGAAATCGATCTGGGCAACGAAAAGCGCCTGCTCTGCACTTCCTGCGCCACCGGCCCGGCCCTGGAAGGGGCCCAGATCAAGTTCGGCATGCGTGCCGCACCGGGAGCCATTGAAAAGATACGCATCAATCCCGAAACCCTGGAGGTTTCCTACAAGGTTATCGGACAGGAGAAGTGGTACCCGGAAATTCAAAAAACGGAGGCCAAAGGTATTTGTGGTTCCGGGATTATCGATATGGTGGCGCAGCTTTTCCGTTCCGGCGTCATCGATCGCTCCGGCCGGTTTAACATGAAGATCAATCACCCCCGGGTTCGCCGCGGTGCCGACGGTAAACCGGAGTTTGTGGTGGCCTGGGCCGAGGAAACGGCCATCGGCAAGGATATCACCTTCACCCAGGCCGACGTTAGGGCGGTGCAACTGGCCAAGGCGGCCCTATACGTTGGGGCCAAATATCTGATGGAGAAGCTGGGCGTGGATAAGGTGGACAGCGTAACCCTGGCCGGTGCCTTTGGCAGTTACATTGACCGGGAAAGCGCCATGGTCATCGGCATGTTCCCGGACTGCGATCTGGAAAACGTGCAGGCTGTGGGTAACGCCGCCGGGGATGGTGCCAAGCTGGCCCTGCTGGACGTCGGCAAACGGGAAGAGGCGGCCTGGATTGCCCGGCGGGTGGAATTTGTGGAGACGGCCATTGAACCGGACTTCCAGACCCGTTTTGCCGCCGCCATGGCGTTACCGCACTCAACGGATAAGTTCCCCCACATCCAGCACATTCTGGATGCCATTCCCAAACGCTAAAGGAGGATTGTATCGTGTTTAAACTGAGCCGTCCCCAGCGGGTGTGCCGCATCGGCCGGTGGAACATCGGCGGACAGCCCGGGGAAAACCCGCCCCTGCTGATTTCCTCCATGTTTCATAACGGTGATCGAATTCTGGAGTCCCGCAAAGAAAGGAAGTTCGACCGGGAAAAGGCAAAAGAATATGTTAAACGGCAGGAAGAACTTTCGGCCCAAACGGGCATACCGGCCCTGGTGGCCATGGTGGCCACTTCAGTGGATGAGATGAAGACCTACATTGACTTTTTCCTGAGCATCAGCGACCAGCCCTTCGGGATCGACGTGTGGGTGGAAAAAACCCGGCTGGAAGTGGCCGAATACATTGCCCGGCTGGGCATCCAGGACCGGGTGCTGTACAACAGCATCACCCCCTGGGACAAGGACATCCCCGGCCAGGTGGCCCGCCTGAAGGAACTGGGCATCAAACACGTGGTGGTCCAGGCCTTCAACCAGGAAGATCAGACCCCCAAAGGGCGGGTAACCGGGCTCAAGAAGATGCTGGACATAATTGGCGAGGGCACCTTTGAAACCATCCTGGTGGATACTGCCGTAATGAACCTGCCCTCCACCTCTTTCTCCTGTATTGCCTGCCGGCTGGTCAAGGAAGAATTCGGCTGGCCCGCCGGGGTGGCTTCCTCCAACGGCACCTACATGTGGAAGGCGGCCCGGGAAATGTGGGGCAGTGAAGGTTTCAACGCTATGAATGCCGCCGGGCAGGCCATTGCCGCCCTGCTCTGGAGCGACCTGCTGTTCAGCGGCCCAATTGTCAACATTCCGAAAATTATCCCTGCCGTCACCACCGCCAGTCTGATGCTGTCAACGCTGGTTTACGACGAAACTGGTAAACTGCCGCCGAACCAGGATCACCCCCTGTACAAATTCTTTGCAGACTTTGTGAAGCAACTGCAGTGATCAGGTTGTACCGGGTGCCGGATGTCAAAAAAGGAGGAAACCGGTTATGCCTAAAATTACTGAAGAAATGAGGAATATGGTTGAAAAGGAGCAGTGTTTTATTGTTACCGCCGATAAGACGGGGCAGCCTTCCGCTGCCCCCAAGGGCTCCATGCTGGTGCTTGATGAGCAAACGCTGGCCTACGGGGAACTGGTAGGCAAACAGACCTACCGCAACCTGCTGGAAAACCCTAAGGTGGCTGTGGTGGTTACCGACCGCCAGGCGCTGAAAGGTTACCGGTTCATGGGCCGGGCTGAGCTGCTCTCCGAAGGGCCGCTTTATGACCGTTTCGCCGAAAAGTTTGCTCAAATGGGCCTGCCCAAGCCGAAGGCAGCGGTCAAAATTATCGTGGAAGAAATTTACGATTTGTCAGTGCGCAACCCAGGTGTAAAAATCAGTTAAGGAGGTTACCTCATGTCCATGAAACCGCGGGATAGGGTTCTGGGTCTTTTTGAAGGAAAAGAAGTGGACCGCATGGCCTGCTACAGTGGTATGGGCAACGTGACCACGGCGGGCCTGGAGCAACTGGGCTACAAGTTTGCCGAAGTGCACACGGACCCGGTAAAAATGGCCAATTCGGCGGCCACTTCCTATAAGCTGTTTGGTTATGAATGTGCCGTAGTTCCCTATGATATGTGCGTGGAAGCGGAGGCCATGGGCTGCGTCATGAACGCCTATGAGGACGTGGCGCACCTTTTGTATCCGACCATCAAGGAGAAACTGATCCACTCCCCCGACGAAATGACCAAGGTAACTATTCCGGACAATATAGCCGAGCGGGGTCGTTTCCCCCTGGTGATGGAGGCCATTTCCCTGCTCAAAAAAGACATCGGCGACGAAGTGGCCATCGGTTCCTGGTTTTTAGGTCCCTTTACCCTGGCCGGCCAGTTAATGGACTTGAACGACCTGTTCAAGCTGGTCTTTAAAAAACCCAATGAAGTGAACATTTTACTGGACAGGCTGGCCGACCTGATCATCACCATGGCCGCCAGATACCGGGAGGCCGGGGCGGACTACATCACCATCCGGGAAATGGGTGCCCCCACCGACGTGCTCAGCCCGCGGAGCTTCCGCCAGGTCATCAAACCGCATCTGGAAAAGATCTTTAAAAACATTCCGTCGCCGAAAATCCTGCACATCTGCGGGGATACCAACCTGATTATCGGCCTCATGAACGAGTGCGGTGCCGACGCCATCAGCGTGGAGACGAAAAACGACCTGGCCAAGAGCCGGGCAACCATTGGTCCTGAACCGCTGCTCTTCGGCCACGTGGACGGATATAACGTCCTCTGCAACGGGACGCCGGAAGACGTGGAGAAAGCGGTCCTGGCCAGTATCGAAGGCGGCGTGGACGCCGTCTGGCCTTCCTGCGACATCTGGCCGACCGCTCCCCTGGAGAACCTGCGAGCTATGGTGGATACGGTTAAGAAATACGGTGCGGAAAAGTGGGCTCGCAAGAACAGGTAAACAAACACCCTTAAAGCGGGGCTGGTGAAAATCGCAGCCCCTTGCCCTGCCTGTGCAGGAGATTGTAAGCCGTAGTTTGGCTGTTTAGAATGGAGGCTTTCAGGATGGCCATGGAAAGGGCACTGAAACAATCCCTGACGGCATTTGAAATAAAAAGATACCTGCTGGAACTGGGGGCCACCCTGGTGGGTTTTGGCGATGTCAGCGAGGGCCTGGCCGGGGAATTACGGCACCTGCCGGTAGCCATTTCCCTGGCCATCCGGCATCCCTCCCCCGGGCGAAACCTCATCCATACCACCCGGGGACCAATTTATTCTAACCGCTACCAGCAAATCGATTTAAAACTGGAACAATTGCAGAAGCGCCTGGTGTCCTTGCTGAAGAGCCACGGATTTAAATGCCTGGCCATACCCCCCGATTCCCACCGGCATGATACCAGGTTTGTGGCTCGCCTGTACCCCCTCTTTCCCCACAAGACGGCGGCCACCTGCGCCGGCCTGGGCTGGATCGGCAAGAACGGTCTTCTGGTGAACGAAACCTACGGCCCCCGCTTGAGCTGGGCTACGGTGCTGACCAATGCCCCACTGGAGGTTTCTGCCACTCCTTATGTTTCCGGCCGCTGCGGCAAATGCCGCCGCTGTGTGGAAGCCTGCCCTGCGGGAGCCATTGCCGACCGGGAGTGGGTGCGGGATGAAGGGCTGGTGCCCCATATTGATGTGGAGGCCTGCCGCCGCCAGTTGGAAAAAAACCGGCAACAGGTGGGGGAGGATATTTGCGGTCTCTGCATTCTGGCCTGCCCCAGGGGGCAGGCTAGCCTCAAAGAAGTGCGGGTTCTCCGGTGGGTTTTAAGGTAAAAACACTTAATTTTTCTTCTGCGGTAAGCGGACAATAGTTTTAGTATTTGCCCCGGAATTAATTAGTTTTTTATAAGACATCCATGCCGCTTTTAGCGGCACCAGCGGATAATGAATTAATTAAATATAATGATTTGTTTAAATATTAAGTACATCATTGAAATTTTGTGAAAGGAACAGATTAGAGATGAAAATTCGAATTGTAAGCGGCTTTTTGGGGTCTGGGAAAACCACCTGTATTTGCAACATGCTGGAGAAGAGGGAAGGTATCACCAGTGTGCTGGTAAATGAGTTCGGCGACATCGGTATTGATGCTGAGCTGATCCAGCGGGGAGAAGCGGTGGATATGGTTGAGCTCCCCAGTGGCTGTATTTGTTGCACCCTGAGAAATGATTTGGTGCAGGCGGTAGAGGAAATAAAAACCAGGGTCAACCCGGAGCGTCTGATTATTGAACCATCAGGCCTAGCGGTACCTTCGGGTATCCTGGAGGCCCTGGAACCCGTAAAGGAAAAATTGGGTTTGGAGATTGAAGCGATTATCGGTATCGTAGATGCCGACGGTTTTTTGCCCAACCTTGAGTCCGGCCTGTTTGGTGATTTCTATACCGACCAGTTGGCCAATTCCGATATTATTCTGATCAACAAGGTGGATTTGGTGTCGCCGGAAACGCTCCAGAGGGTAGAGGAAGAGATTCGTAAGTATAACCAGTCGGCGATCATCCTACATACTGTAAACTGCCGGGCTGAAATCCCGGCACTGGAAAAACATGAAGGAATTGATTATCTACATTTACACTTTGATCATGAATTTGACTCCCTCGCCATTACTCCGGAAGGTATTTACCGGCGGGATGGCATTGAACAGGTCCTGCGGGACGCAAAAGAAGAAAAATTTGGTCATATCTATCGTGCTAAAGGAATTTTTCAAACCGGGGAGGGTTACTACAACTTTGACCTGGTCCACGGCCAGATCAATTTTAAGAAACTAAAGGGTGGGAGTGGCAATAAGTTTATTTTTATCGGCAAAGGTTTTGATAAAAAGGCGGTTGAGGAAAGCCTGGCCCGGGCCAGGACATAAAACCCGGGGAAGGAGAGATTACCCGGCATGGGCGCCGTTGTAGAATGGAAAATCGGGGACGTTTGGACTCAAAAGGAACCCTTTTATCTCCCGGTGGGAGAGGAAATACAGTTATTTGAAGCCGCGGCGGCGGGGCGGCTGCCGGTGATGCTCAAGGGACCCACGGGATGTGGGAAGACCAGGTTTCTGGAATATATGGCCTACCGGTTACGCCGTCCCCTGGTTACCGTGGCATGTCACGAAGATTTAACCACTGCCGACCTGGTGGGGCGATATCTTTTAAAGGGTGAAGAAACAGTTTGGGTCGACGGACCGCTTACCACGGCTGTAAAACGCGGTGCCATCTGTTACCTGGACGAGGTGGTGGAAGCCCGCAAGGATACCATCGTGGTCATTCACCCCCTCACTGACGACCGGCGCTTTCTTCCACTGGAAAAAAAGGGGGAAGTAATTAAGGCGCCGGACACCTTTATGCTTGTAATTTCATATAATCCGGGTTATCAGACAATTTTAAAGGACCTCAAACAGAGCACCAAGCAAAGGTTTGTGGCGCTGGAATTTGATTTTCCACCGGCCGATTACGAGACAGAAATCGTTCGCAGGGAGGCGGAAATAAACTCCGATGTGGCCGCCAAGCTGGTTAAAGTGGCGGGGAAGATGCGCACACTTAAAAACCGGGGTCTGGAAGAAGGAGTAAGCACCCGCCTGGTGATTTATGCCGCCACCCTGGTTAAACATGGTATTGAGATGCTAGAAGCGATAAAAACAGCCATGATTAAACCTATTACCGACGATCAGGTAATTCAAAAGAGTCTGGAGGAGATTGCCGCCACCCTGCTGGCGGAGGGCTAGACCGGAGGATTGAGGTAATGTCCGAAATAAAGGATCGGGCAAAACATGTTTGGGCTGTAGATAAAAGCACCCTGGAGGATGTCCTGGACGGTAAAATGAACCCCGTCCTGCGTGAGGCCTGGCAGCAAGCCGTGGCTATTCTGGAGACGGCCGGGGATGAAGAATTTTACCAGCACTGGCTGGCAGGGACGGGGGAGCTCATGGCAGCATCCTGGGAAGTAATCTGGGAATGGTTACACCGCAGCCCTGGCACCCTCGGTATTGTTACTCCAGTTGCGTTGGTTCCATGGGCCCGTTGCAGCGCCCTGGTGGCCCGGTATGCTCCCGCCGAGGCGGTGGGGTTGATCCGCTCCGGACGCCGGATTTTAGCACAGATACCCCCTGACATACAGCAGTCCTTACTGGAGGACTGCGCGATTTTAGCCCGGATTAACTGGCCGGCAGCAACGGTGTTTTATGCCAGTTTACCCATGCTGGCCCAGTGGTCTGATAAAGGCGCCGTGAAGAGATGGGTGCAGGCGGGTCTAGCCCTGGCGGGACAGGATGTGGAAATGGGGCGGGCTTATTTCGCAGCCCATAGCCTTTGGCAAAAGGCTTCTTTCAGCGACCTTTTTGTTCCCTGGGTTACCTGGGGCCAGGAATTGGCCCGGATTACTCCGGTTATGGCGCAGGCTTATTTCACCAGCACTCCGGTGCTGGCTGGTGCCCTGGGCGAACAATTTTCCACATCCTTCCTGGCAGAGTGGGCCGACTGGGCCAGATTCCTGGCCGAACAGGATGTCGAAACGGCAATCGCCTTTCTGAACAGCAGCCCGGGGGTGCTGGGTTCAGGTATGGGGGTAGCTCTTAAGGAATGGGCAGAGTGCGGGCGAGAACTTTTAACCCGTGATCAAAAAGTGGCCCGGTCCTTTTTTGAAATGACCCACCGGGCCTTGCAGCAGGCCACCTGGCCGGAGGTACGGGCCTGGGTTGAACGGGCGGTCCGGGAGTGTGGGGAAAACGCGGAAAAGCTGGCCGAAATGATGGCTTTGGCCACTCGTGAAAGCATGGCCCTGCTGGCCGGTCTACGCCAGGGGATCACATTGGCGGAGGAGGAGCGCAGCCTGGTTACGTACGGGGCAGCCCTCTTTGAGCGGCCGGTAGTTATAAAACCCAGTAACATTCTCCCCGTAGAAATAACCGGAGGAGATCGCCTGTTTGCCACCACCGATGGCCGGCGGGTTTACCTGCCGGAAAACGTGAATGTTTTTCCGGCCCGGGAAAAGAATCAGGCCCTGTTAAGATTAATGCTGGTGCACGAAATGGCTCATCTGGCGGAAGGCACTTACCGGTTAACCGCAGCCGAACTGGCGGAGGCGGCCCGTCGCACTGGTTTACCGGAGGCGCAACGGGGAGAAGTATCCTGTCTGGAAGAGTGGCTGGACCTTTTCCCGGACTATGCCCTGATGCGTACCGTTTTTGAACTGGTGGAAGACGCCCGGGTTGATCATCTTACCCGGGTGAGATATCCGGGACTGGTCCGGGAATACCATGAGTTTGGCAGGCTGGCGCCGGTGCCCTTTCCCTCCGGTACCCGGGAGGCCGGGCTGGCTTCCCTGGCCAGGTTGTCTTTGGGGCAGCCGGCCCCGGAAGATATGGCCATCGAGCCGGGTCTTCTTCTCCAGCAAAAAATATTTGCCAACCGGTCGGCTACCGTGAAGGACAGCCTGGAAGTGGCCGCCGCCTGGTACCGTTTTCTAGCAGATAAGCCTGCTGCCGGAGGGGAAGCCCGTTACCCCCAGGCCCTCTACCGGGGCCGGTTACGGCCGGACCTTGTTGCCGTCAATGCCGAGGTGGAAGCTGAATCCTCGCCGGTAAAGAGCCGGCAGAGGGTTGAAAGCCGCCTTCGGGTTAGGCCGGGTCCGCCGGGTACGGCCACTGCCTACCGGACGGGCAAATTTTACGGTGCCTTAAAAAGCCTTTTGCAGGGCTTTTTCCAGGAAGAATACACAGCCTACCGCAACGTTTACTACTACGATGAGTGGGACGTTACTGTGACCGGATACAAGCCTGACTGGTGCCGGGTGGGTGAAGTTGTTTTGCAGCCCAGCACCCGGCGGTTTGTGGAACAAACGTTAAGGGATTATTACGGCTTGATCAGCACTCTGAAAAGATATTTCGCCATGTTGCGCCCCGACCGCTTCCGGCGCTACCGCCGCCAGGAGGAGGGGGAACAGGAGGATATTGACGCCATTGTTGAGGCCTGGGCCGAGCGAGCCGTGGGGGCGCCGGCTACCGGTTTCATGATCCGCCGGGATAAGCGTTTGCGGGATGTGACAGTGGCCTTTTTATTGGACCTTAGCGGCTCCACGAACCAGGTTTTGGACAACGGAAAGACCATTCTGGATATTGAAAAAGAAGCGGTTATTATCATGGCCGAAGCACTGGAGGTGATTGGTGACCGCTACGCCCTCTACGGGTTTAACGGGGAAGGGAGACAGAAGGTTAATTTTTACATCGTTAAAGAGTTTAACGAGCCATACGGGCAGCAGGTCCAGCAAAAGTTCGGGGGTATGGTCAGTGATGGCCTCACCCGCCTGGGGGCGGCCATCCGGCATGCCACCAACAAGCTGCAATCGGTAGAGGCAGCGGTAAAACTGCTGCTGATCTTGAGCGATGGGCGACCCTACGATGTGGATTACTGCGCTGCTAAAGGCAACAGCGATCTGCGCTCTTGGTTAAGTGCAGACTATACGCTTTATGCACGGGAAGACTGCCGCATGGCTCTTCGGGAAGCACGAATGAAATGCATAACGCCCTTTTGCATTACGGTGGATCGTAAGGGAAAGGAATATCTGGAGGAAATTTTTGGACCTGGCGGGTATGTGGTAATTGACGATGTGACCATGTTGCCGGAAAAATTGCCATTAATTTATAAAAAGTTGACCGTTTAACGGAGGAGGAACATCTTATGCAAAACAATATCTGTGGAGCCGGTTTATCCGCACGCCCGAGAGAACCCTGCCCTCGTTGCGGAACTCCCGGCTTGCCTGTAAAGGTGATCACCGTATCCAGTTTGGTTGTCGATGAAAAACTACCCCTGATAAGAGGAGATTCCTACCATTTATGCACCTCGCCGGAGTGCTCCGTGGTTTATTTCAATGGTAGCGGTAATGTATTTGAGGAAAAAGATTTAAAGGTGCCGGTATGGTTCAAAAAGCATGCTGGACCCGTACCTGTGTGCTACTGCCGCGGAGTGACCGACCGGGAGATCCTGGCCCATATTGAAAAAGGGTGTTGTTCATCTCTCGCCGACATCCAGCGTCATACCGGCGCGAATACGGGTAAAGAATGCCTGACCAGAAACCCTGCCGGCCGTTGATGTAAACCGGCGGTGCAATCGGTGATTGCACGGGGTTTGGCTCAAAAAGATTCAAATTAAGTAATCTTGTGAGATATTATTGCAAATTCTGGTAATAAATTTTAAATAGGAGGGGTTTGCTATGATGTTGCTCAAGCACAAGGGCGAAGAGATGACCTCAGTAGAACGGGTGGTCGCGGCGTTAAACTACCAAAAACCTGACCGGGTACCGGTAGCTCCGTTGTTATGCGGTGCTGCCCGTCGGGTTAACGGCGTTACCTATCCCAAGTGGGCCACTGATGCTGAGGCCTGTGCTGAAGCCTTTATCCAGTCCGTGGACCTCTTTGATTATGATGTTATTGTGGGGCTCGTTGACCTATCGGTGGAATCGGCCGATTGGGGCCAGGCAACGGTTTTCCCACCGCATAGCACACCCTACACCGATACCAACAAGCCGTTTATTAAGAATGAAGAGGACTATTACCGTTTAGAAAAAATCAATCCCCGGGAAACACCCCGCATGAAAATGGTTCTGGAAATGCTATCGCGGGTGGTAAAGGCCCGGGGTAAGGAAAAGGTGGTCTGCGGCTTTATATACGGTCCCTTGGGTGTGCTCTCCCAGTTGCGCGGCCATGAGCGTCTGTTTAAAGACTGCCTGAAACGGCCCGAGGTTGTGAAAGCGGGGCTGGAAGTGGTTACCGAAGTATTGTGTGATTACGCCCGGGCCATGATTGAGACCGGGGTACACGCGATTGCCGTTGATACCCTTTATGCCTGCAAAACCATCATGAGTAAGAAAATGTGGGAGGAGATGGAGGGGCCATACGCTAAAAAGTTGTGCGACGTGATTCGGGATGCGGGCATTGCCTTGGCGTTACACAACTGCGGCGGGGCCACCTATTTCGACGTCCAGATCAAATGGCTGAATCCACAGGCCATTTCCCACGCCTACCCGGCAGACGATTGCAAGGATTGGGCCGAACATGCAGCCAAATGGGGTAAGAAAGTGGTGACCATGGGCTACCTGATCCCGTCTGAACTGGGTCTGATCATGACTCCGGAGCAGGTTATTGAGGAGTGCCGCCGGGAGATTGAAACCTTCAAGGACTGCGATGGAGGATTTATTCTGGCACCGGGCTGTGAATTCCCGCCAAACGGGTCGCTCCTGAACATGGCAGCCATTATGCAGGCGGTGCGGACATACGGGGTTTATCATTGAGTTTGCCTATTATCAAGTTGGGCTGGGGGTTCTTTTAATGGCCAAAGTAGAAATCTTTGGCGGTATCTGCGGTTTTAATACCGTTGTTTCGGCTACAGCAGAACAAAGGCGTATGGTGGAGCTGAAGGTGGAAAGCGAATGTCCTAACTGGCAAAAGGTGCAGGAGCAATTGAAAAAGGTCGACGCGTATAAGGAATTGTTCGGCAAGCTGCATGAGGGTGAGGTATACCGCCTCAGCTCTCCCTTTATTCCCCACCCGGCCTGTTTGGTACCTGCCGGGATTATGAAGGCCATCGAGGTGGCCGCCGGGTTGGCCCTCCCCCGGGATGGGTTCATCAGGGTAATCGGTTAATACTTATCGTTGTCGATGCCGCTGTAAAGCTGGCTTTTTAAGCAGTTTACGGTAAAATCTTTTGGACAAACCTTACCATACTGAGTTGACAATTCCCTTATTTGTTTCAATATTTTTTTTTCGCCAACTATATGACTAAGTCTATTATTGGAGTGAGTCTTATATTGGAAATTAAGAATTGTCCCTGTGAAGGCAAATACCTGGACAAAATGGTTCAGCCTGCCATATTGATAATTCTCACTGAGGCAAATCTCCACGGTTATAAAATTGTTCAAAGGTTGGCCGAAACACCAATGTTCAACGGTGATGAGCCGGATCCCACCGGTGTTTACCGCTGCCTTAAGGCTATGGAAAAGCGTGGCTTAATCGTTTCTTGCTGGGATATCTCCCGGACAGGACCGGCCAAACGCTTTTACCGTATCACAGAAGGAGGTAAGGAATGCCTGAGGCGCTGGATTGAAACCCTGGAAGAATATCAGCGTATAATAGGTATGCTACTTTCAGAAGCAAAGAAAGTAACCACTAAAGACCGGTCATAAAGCATGATTTATAACATCTATTTCTTTCGGTCAGGGAAAGAATTTCCCGGTTCTTTTCCTTGACCAGCGGGCAATCCGGAAAAGGGCACGGACCAGAAAAGCATGGGAAAGAAAGAATATTCTTTGGAAGCGGTTCAAAGTAACCCGTGGATTAAGCATACAACAAAATTTCTGTGTGTTCAGGGGGTGAGGCAAAAAATTTTGAGGTTTTTACGAAAGGGTAGGCATGGGGGAAGACTGGTTTATTGGACGGAGGTACGAAATGAACTTTACGGTCATTATGGAGTAGTGTTTGAAGAACCCATAATATGAATGGCAGGAAAGAAGGGTTGTTGCCTATCATAAATGAGTAAAACCCACAGGAGGTGTTAAAAAATGAAACTGGACCCTGAGATTGAGAAAATCCTTGATAAGGCATTAGCAGGCGAGCAAATCACTCGTCAGGAAGCAGTCAAACTTCTGCAAGTAGATGAAAACTCACCCGAGCTCTATGCTATTATGTCGGTAGCCAACACACTGACGAGGAGACACTTCGGGGATAAAGGCGAGGTATGGGCGCAAGTTGGTATAAACATTTGGCCTTGTCCTAAAAGCTGCGCATTCTGCACTTTCGGCGAGAAATGGGGCGTCTTTACCTCGCGTGTGGAACTGAGCCTTGAGGAGGTCGTCAGCAGGGCAAAGGCATTTGAGGATGCTGGAGCAAACGCTATCTTCCTGATGACTACTGCGGATTATCCATTTGGGCGCTTCTTGGAAATCGCAAAAGCAGTGCGTGAAGTTCTTTCCCCAGATATGCCAATGGTAGCCAATATCGGGGATTTCGGTCCAGAAGAAGCGGAGAAATTACTGGAAGCGGGATTTCAAGGCGCCTACCATGTCTTCCGCCTGCGCGAAGGAAGGGATACTGAAATAGATCCTAAAGTCAGATTACGCACGCTCGAAACGATTAGGGATTTCGGACTCGCCCTCGCTTATTGCGTTGAGCCAATTGGTCCTGAGCACTCCCCAGAGGAATTAGTCGAGGAGATGTTCAGAGGAAAAGATTATCTCGCTGCAAGTCTTGCAGCTATGTGGAGAGTTCCCGTTCCTCAAACTCCTCTCTATAAATACGGTATGATATCCCAGTGGACTTTAGCCAAAGCAGTTGCCGTCACAAGGATAGTTGTGGGAGATTCCATAAAGGCTATGGGCGTTCACGAGGCAAGGATATTACCTCTGCGAGCTGGAGCTAATCAGATATACGCGGAAACAGGACCTAATCCTCGGGATGTGCTCGAGGATACCTCAAAAGGTAGGGGTTTCACCGTTGAAGATTGTAAGGAACTACTTGTAGAGGCAGGTTATACACCTCTGGAAGGACCTTCCGGGGCATTTCCCGTTCGCCCCAAAGCTGTATCGCCCCTAACTGATTGAAGGAATTTTAAAATTAGCGACCCCCTCGCGCCCAAGGTGGACCCTATTATCAAGACAGTTTTATTTAAAATTTAAGAGCCAAACACGTGTTTTATAGACCTTGTAATAGGTAGAATGGTTAGGGTTATTAAACCATTGGCACTACCAAATTTTTTCGTCAGCTGGCTCTATTCCTGGGATATCGTCTTTGGAAAATGGCCTGCTTAGTTAAAAATGACGGGAGTAACAGAAGGTAGTAAATATTCAGTGAACCAGTTATTGGGGTGATAACCCGAGGAGAATGTCTCGAAAATTTTTCACGAGGGGGGAAAGATAAATATCCTTAACCGGAAGCTTGTATTCTTTGAACCGGTCCAGCTTGCCCCGGCCCTGCGTGCTGCCGACAAATATCCAGTTGGCCGCCCTGTAGCAGGTTCCTGGCAAATCGGTCCTTTTCCACAAGAGTTTCCAGGAGCACCGGCCGGTAGTAGCTGTAGGTCTTTTCCCAATCTTCCGGTAGCTTTTGACCAAAAGGCTGCCTTGCTGGCAGGGAGTCTTGACATGTGTGGTTCAACCGTGGCCCTTGCCCTTACCGCGGCTTCCAAGGGTGAGCCGGTGGTAGCCGTCTGCGGTCTTTGTAACAAGTGTTCAGCGCTGGTGGTGCGAAAAGATTCAGAAATTCATAAGCCTTCGGATTTAAAAGGGAAGAAAATCGCTTATGTACCGGGTACCATGCACCATGTCCTGCTACTGGAAGTATTAAGGCGGGCGGGGCTCGATCCAGAGAAAGACGTACATCTCACGCGAGTTGACTTTTTCGATATGGGGCAGGCCCTTTCCCAAGGAGCTGTAGACGCTTTCTTAAGTGGAGAGCCATACCCCTCCCTGGCCGTTGTTAACGGCTACGGGCGTATACTTGCCTATCCTTATTACGGAGATGATATCGGGACCATTAACGCGGTTATGATTACCACCCGTGACAAAATTAAAAACAACCGCCGGCTTCTCCAGCAACTGGTAAATGCCCACGCCATGGCTACGTAGCAACTGAAAAATCGCCCGGAGGAGTGGCTCAATCTGGCTTCCCGATTTGGAACGGACCGGAAAGTTTTGGATATAGCTGTCGGAAATATGGAGCTTGCCTGGGATTTGGATAAAGAGTATGTCCAGCGCGCAAAAAACCTTGCCAAGCGCATGAAGGAACTGGGAATGATTTCTCAAATACCGGACGTGGACGCGCTGTTCGATCTAAGTTTTGTCGAGGAGGCACGGAAAAATATGGGGAAATGAGGTCATTTAAAGAATCGGGGACTAAAATTTTATGTTGGTCAGATATCGACGGCAGGCTTAACCCGTTAGGGTTAGCCCTGCCCGCCCTGTTATTAATTGTTTGGCACCTGGTAACAGTCGATGGCAATATCCCCGGCTACTTGTTGCCCAGACCAATGGAGATTGGTAAAGTTGCCCTTGATTTTGCCTTGGGAAACTGGCAACTAACACCCTATTCAGGCACCATGTTGGATCACTCCCTGGCTAGCATTTCCAGAGTTTTTTCCGGGTTTGGCTTTGCGGCGGCCGTAGGGCTGCCCCTGGGTTTTTTAACTGGGCGTATTACTGCGGTAAAGAGAACCATTGATCCCACGATACATCTTTTCCGGACCATTCCGGGGATTGGCTGGCTTCCAGTGGCAATGGTCTGGTTTGGGGTGGGAGAGAGAACAACTCTGTTTCTTATAGCCCTGGCTGCTTTTTTTTCCATTTATGATTGCTTTTAACACATCGAATCTACATTATGAGCCGGCGCCCGGGAAGGATAATTCGGGGAATACAGGTTCCTTTTGGCTTTCCTCGTTCTTTTTCGTTAACCGGTACTCCTTGTTTTGCCCAACTGAAAAGCGAGATACTAAACACATTAATATAGGACTTAAATAAAAATCCCTAAAAATTATGATTAAATTCTAAGTGGGCGTCAAGGCCGCCGCTGTGAAGCTTATGTTTTAAGCGGTGAGGTTTCATTACGGTAAATTTTTTTGTAGAGATACCATCTGAATCTTGACACGGACTAGTCTTCTCGCCCGTTGCCATACCAGGGTATTTATTTTATAATTTAATCAGTTAAAGCAGGGTTTTTCCGGGGAGAGGGGTAGGCGACATGGCCAAAGCCAAAGTGATGGCTGGCGCCTGTGGGTTTACCAGTGTGATAAAAGTTACGAAGATAGGCAAGATGAAGGTGCGGGTGCAGATTATCAGCGCCTGCCAGGACCTGCGCAGTCTAAACGAGGACCTGGCCGAGGTGGACTGCAGCCGCAATGTCTTTGGCAAAATGATCGATTCGGTAATATACCAGAAGGCCAGCAAAAGGCTGAAGCATCCCGACTGCCCGGTGCCCTGCGCCATCATCAAGACCATTCAGGTGGAACTGGGCGGAGCCGTTCCCAAGGACGTGATCATTAAAATTGACGCTCATGGCTAGGGTGAAGAAACTGAAGACGTAGTGCCCGGTTACAATGTCGTCCCGTAAAAACGGGACTTTTTTCATTTGGCGTAATTAAGGGATCCCGGGAAGCTCCGGTTCATTTTTGCAGCCTTCCTGCATAGGATATTAACGAAAAGATTTTACCGGCAACCTCATAAAAGTTTAAGATATGCCAACAACCTGGCGCCGCTTATCGACACAACTTTTTCTTTTCAGCGGCAGGAAATTGATTCTTGCGCCGCGAATAATAGCCAGTGATTCAGCCAGGCGGGTAACAGCAATGTAAAAGGAGGGATAATGTGGAATGGTCTACCCTCGGCCGCCCGCGAAATTCCTGTCGTGGTGGTATCCATCCCCGCAATTTCCGCCTTACTTTGCTGGCCCTGTGTCTGTTTCTCGTAGTCGTAGCGGGAAGCCTGGTCTTTGCCGGGTATGCCCGGGCGAAGAAACATATTACCCTGGTGGTAGACGGAAAGGAAGTTACCCTGGAAACCCGGGTCAACACAGTGGGAGATCTTTTGGAAACACAGGGTATCCGGTTAGGTTCCTGGGACCGGGTGGAACCCGATCCTTCTGCGCCGGTTACCGAAGGAATGCGGGTGGTTGTTAGACGGGCGGTCCCGGTTACGGTAACTGCTGACGGAAAGACGTTAAAACTGCTCACTGCGGCACCCACTGTCCGGGAAGCGCTTCAAGAGGCGGAGGTTGTGCCGGGCAGGGAAGACATAGTTACGCCCGGCCCCGCAGAAAAAATCCGCCCCGAAATGGCCATTCGCGTGATCAGGGTGCGCCAGGTGGCCAGGGAAATAATGGTTCCCGTCCCTTATTCGATTCGCCGGGAACCGGATCCCGGCCTGATGCGCGGGCAGGTAAAGGTGGTTCGGGCCGGCCGGCAGGGAAAGGAAAAGCAGCGCTGGGTGCTGGTCTACCATGACGGGCGGGAAGTTAAACGGGTCATGGAAGCCAGCCAGGTGGTTACCCCGCCCGTGGACCGGGTTGTCCGGGTGGGCACGCTGCAGCAGGTTTCCCGGGGCGGCCGGGACATCCGGTTCAGCCGGGTAATTAATATGGTGGCTACTGCCTATACTTATACGGGTAACAACACTGCCTACGGAGTGCCCCCGCGTGTTGGCGTGGCCGCAGTGGATCCCCGGGTTATTCCCCTGGGTACCCGCCTTTATGTAGAGGGTTATGGTTATGCCACGGCTCTTGATGTGGGTTCCAGCATTCGAGGGAACCGGGTTGACCTGTTCATGGAAAATGCAGCCGAAGCCAGACGCTGGGGTGTTCGCCGGGTGAATGTTTACGTTTTGGATTAGAAGTTAGATATTGGAAGGCAGCAACGAGAGCCGCGTTCTTTCCAAAAGAGTTTTTGTTAACATGTATTAAAAGGTGATTAAAAAGGGGTAAATTCCCCTTTTTTTAATTTATCAGGGAAAGTAGATGGGGTATAATATGAGTATGTTAATAAGTGGCGGGTGAGGGTTTGGGAGTGTCCGAGCAGGTTTCCTTCGGCCGGGTAAGGGCCATTTTAGAAAAGCACAATATTCGTTTGCGCAAGTCGCTGGGACAAAACTTTTTAATAGATGGCAATATCGTGCGTAAAATCGTGACGGCCAGCCGTGTTACACCCGGGGATGTGGTAGTGGAAATAGGTCCGGGGGCGGGTATCCTCACGGCGGCCCTGGCCGGCACCTGCGCCCATGTGGTGGCCGTGGAGCTGGACAAAAGGCTGTTACCCGTGCTGGAAGAGGTTTTGGGCGGCCTGCAGAATGTCACCGTGGTGCTTAAAGACGCCCTGGAAGTAGATTTCGACCGGCTGGTGTCCAGGGTCACGGGAGCAACAACCTACAAAGTGGTGGCCAATCTCCCCTATTACATCACCACCCCCCTGATCATGCACCTTTTACGGGGGCAATCCGGTGTTGCCGGAATGGTGCTCATGATCCAGTTGGAGGTTGCCGACAGGCTTGTGGCCAGGCCCGGAAGCAAGGACTATGGGGCGTTTACTGTTACGGTGCAATATTATTGCCGCCCGGAGATTCTCTTTCGTGTTCCCCGGACGGTTTTTTTCCCCCAGCCCGAAGTGGATTCGGCGGTGGTCCGGCTGGCCAAACGGCAGGAACCGGAAGTGGTGGTTGACAATGAGGATCTTTTTTTCACCCTGGTGCGGGGAGCCTTTGGCCAGAGACGCAAAACGCTGGCCAACGCCCTGGCCGGGGCTAAAATTTTTCCCGGCTGGACCCGGGCGACCTGGGAGGAAGTCTTAAAGCGTGCCGGCATTGATTCCCGTTGCCGGGGCGAGACCCTGGGTCTGGCAGAATTTGCCGCCCTGGCCCGGGCCTGCCGGCAACGCCTGATGGAAAGCGGCATTTCCTCATGAGGAACACGGCAATTAATTCTGGCTGGTAGTCTTCCTGTTTAAGCATTAGAGCTTGTGACGTCATGGGGAGGTATGCCATGTATTTTACCAGTCCTACTAAAGGAAGATTAACCTTTGAACAAATGATGGCCGATATCATGGGCTATATTACCGGCCTGCCCAGTTCGGCTTACAAGATTATTGTTGGTTCCGATTCCCAGGTGAAGCAGGAAACCTGTTTCATCACGGCTGTTATTGTTCACCGGTTGGGCAAGGGCGCCCGCTATTATTACCGCAAAAAGATCCAGCGCAAAATTAAAAGCTTGAGGCAGAAAATCTTTTACGAAACCGCCCTGAGTCTGGAATTGGGCGGCTTAATTGCCAGGCATTTTGCCGAGTGCGGTCTGGACGATTTGCAGGTGGAAATCCACATCGATGTGGGTACCCATGGCGAAACCAGAGATCTGATCCGGGAAGTGGTAGGTATGGTCACGGGGAGCGGCTTCCAGGCCAAGATTAAGCCCGAAGCTTATGGTGCTTCCAGCGTGGCCGACAAGCATACAAAATAGGTTGCCCTTCCGGTTGGGCCGGTATACTTTTCGACAAATTTATTAATAATTTTTAAGCCAAAATGGAAAATTGGCCCTTGATAGTAAGGATAATTATTATTATAATATAGGCAGGGTGATTATCAACAGGGTTTTTCAAAATAGCCATCGAAGGAGGCGAAAGAATCAATGAAATGGCGTTGTGGTGTTTGTGGTTACATCCATGATGGGGATCAACCCCCGGAAAAATGTCCGAAATGTGGTGCCCCGCGGGAAAAGTTCGCCCAATTGACTGATGAAGAAGCCAGGCTCATCGAGCGCTCCCGCTACACCAACAATCTCCACGCCAAACTGATTGCCCTCATGCAAAAGGTGGAAGCTCTGGCCGATGAAGGTATCAAGGATAATCTGGATCCCGGCTGCCTCACCGTATTCCAGGCGGCCAAAAAACAGGCCCACATTTTGGCCCAGATGGCCAAAGCCGAAATCCAGACCCACATCTCCAAGGGCAAATGGGGTTAAAATTTAATTCTCATTGAGTTATTAAATTAGTTTTAAAAAAGAAACAGGGGAGGATGATGATTGTATGAAACCTCTTGCCGGTTCCCGTACGGAAGCCAATTTAAAGGCTGCTTTTGCGGGGGAATCCCAGGCCCGCAACAAGTATACATATTTTGCTTCCGAGGCCAAAAAGGCCGGCTACGAGCAAATCGCTGCCATTTTCCAGGAAACGGCCGATAATGAAAAGGAACACGCCAAGCGCATCCTGAAATTCCTGGGAGGCATTGGCGATACGGCGGCCAACCTGGAGGCTGCCGCTCAAGGGGAGAACTATGAATGGACCACCATGTACAAAGAATTTGCCGCCGTGGCCAGAGAAGAGGGCTTTACCGAGATTGCTGCCTTTTTTGAAGGCGTGGCCCGGGTGGAAGAGGAGCATGAGAGGCGTTTCCGGGCCCTGTTGCAGAATTTGAGGGAAGGAAAAGTGTTCAAGAAAGAAGGGTCGGTACGCTGGAAGTGCCGCAACTGCGGTCACATCCATGAGGGTGCCGAGGCGCCGAAAGTATGCCCGGTATGTAATCATCTCCAGGCCTTTTTCGAGCTGCTTTGTGAGAATTATTAAATTGAAAAGGTGCGGCGTCGGGAAGGATATGTTTGAAAAAGAGGCGTAAATACCAGGAATGGTGGCCTTTCGGGGCAGTTATCACCCGGAAGGCCGCTTTTTTTCTGAGAACGCCGGTGACTTCGTGACCAAAGGTCCTTCATTTTGATTATGTCAAGCCTTCCGGCAAACTGAAAGCTTCCAGCAAATCAAACCTTCTCTCCGGGTGGTAGCCCAGGTAGGTGACACCGTTGAGGCTGCGTTCCCGGGGCAGACCGCGGGCCAAATTTATAGCCTCCAGGCAATCGCCGATGATGGTTTCGGCAATACGCCGGGCGTGCACGGGGCTGCGGAAGGGAGAACCCAGGTGCCGGTGGGCAATGGTGGCCCCCACACCGGTTTTCAAGCCCTGTTTGGCGGCCAGAGCCAGGGCTACCGGGGGTACGGCCAGCTCCCGCAGGGGTATCTGGTCGAGGAACTTGCGGGAAACGGCGTGGGGGCCGTGGGAGGGGGAAGCCGGTCCTATTAATTGAGCCAGGCCCAGTTCCCGGTTTAAGGCCAGGCGTATTTCCAGCAGGTAGCTGGCCAGGTCGGAAAGCCGGACCAGTTCTCTGGCGGGGTAACAGTTGGTTAAAGCCAGGTCTACTCCTCTGGTGGTTACCGCCATGACCAGTTCCCGCAACACGTGCACGATGTCCCCGCCCATGTCCCCGTCCACAAAAAGAACGGCCTGCGCATCCAGTTTTTGGGCCCGGATTGCTCCCACCGCCCGGGGTATGTCGATGCCCAGGGCTTCCGCAAAAACCAGCGGTTGTACCAGCCGGGCGGGAAAACCCTGAATAATTTGTTCCGAGCAGTCATTACAGCCGTTGAGTACCGGGATCACCAGGTCCACGGGTACGGCCAGCAGGTTCTTTAAAACTTTTTCCAAAGATGGAGCTTCGTTTTTCACCGGAACCACAGCTACCAGCATCGGAATCTCCTTTCTTCAGCGGACTGATATATAACTTATGTAACCATACTGTGCGTTCGTTACCATATGTCCTCACCCTTTCCGGAGGTTCCAACATAAAATGGGAAAAAAGTGAGGAGGAAGCCGCCGTGGAAGGAATCAAGGTCGGGGACATAGTGGGGCGGATTTCATACAGCTGCGATATCTTTTTTAAAGTGGTGGAGTTAACCGTAGGAAAAGACGGTAAAAAAAGTGCCCGTTTAAAGGGCCTGGATAAGCGCCTTTGTGCCACTGCTCCGGTGGAGGACCTGCGCAAGTTTGAGCCGGCTGAAGTCGCTGCCTTCTGGCATTCCTTTATGACCAAAAATCACGAACACATGAAACGCATTTTTCAGCGCCGGGAACAGGACCGGCAACGCCTGGTCCGGGGTAACGACGTGGTCTCCAATTTAGGTAGTTTTGATGTTCCAGGTTCGGTGTTGCATATGGATGGCGACGGTGACTACCTGGATCTATGCCTGACTACCTACCGCCAGTTGGGCATACCGGCTTCCGGTTATCACATCGATGAGGAAAAACAGCCAGAGGTGGTTATAGATCTGTTGCAACAACACCGCCCCGATATACTGGTGCTTACCGGTCACGACGGCATTGAAAAGGACACGCAAAATTTTTCCGACCTGAACAGTTACCATAACTCCCGTTATTTTGTGGAAGCAGTAAAAAAAGCGCGTTTGTATGAAAAAAGCCGGGATGACCTGGTCATATTTGCGGGGGCCTGCCAGTCCCACTATGAAGCTATACTGGAGGCGGGTGCAAACTTTGCCAGTTCACCCCACCGGGTACTCATTCATACTTTTGACCCGGTGTTTGTGGTAGAAAAAATTGCCTATACCTCAATCTATGATCAGATCTCCTTAAAGGACATTATAGCCGGGACCATCACCGGGTTCCCCGGTATCGGCGGTGTGGAAACCAGGGGGAAATACCGCCTCGGGCTGCCTAAATCTCCTTATTAATAGGTTTATTAATAGGTGCCGCTTATTTCTCTGTAGCTTAAGCCTCCCTGCTAACAGGTTCCGTCACCCCTTCCAGTCCTTTTGCATATGATGGCACGAGGACCTTGAGGAGGGGTATTTTTATGGAAAAGTATTTTCGCGTTTTGAAAAAATCCCGGGAAAAGCTTTTGCAGTTGCCCAATGTGACCGGGGTAGGAATTGGCCTCAAACAGGTGTCCGGCGAAACCACCAATCACCCCGCCCTCATTATCTTTGTGAAAAAAAAGGTGCCGTCCGACGGCCTGATCCGCGCACAACAGGTGCCGGCCTACATTGACGGATTGCCTACCGATATCATAGAAATCGGCGAGGTCAGGTTGCTTTCCCTGCGTACGGGGAAAGAGCGACCGGCGCGACCGGGAATGAGCATCGGTCACTACAAGATCAGCGCCGGTACCTTTGGTGCGGTGGTGAAGGACCGGGTTACCAAGGAGCCGCTGATTTTAAGCAACAACCACATTCTGGCCAATGCCACCGACGGGAAGGATGGGCGGGCTGCCATCGGGGATCCCATCCTGCAACCGGGTCCCCATGACGGCGGTCAGGCCGGGGACCGCATTGGCACGTTGTTGCGCTTTTCGCCCCTGTTGCGCAGCGTCCAGGAGGCCGAATGCCCGGTGGCAGAAGCTCTGGTCAGGGCGGGCAATCTACTGATCCGCCTGGTCAGGCCCCACTACCAGTTAAAAATGTTCCAACATTACCGGGGCGGCAATATTATCGACGCCGCCGTGGCCCGTCCGGACGACCCCGGCTTAATTGACGATGAGATTCTGGAAATTGGGAAGATAGAAGGTGTGGCCCGGGTGGCCCCGGGTCAGGGGGTAATGAAAAGCGGTCGTACCAGCGGAATTTCCGAGGGTTCAGTTACCGCCATTGGGGTAACCCTGGAAGTGGAGATAGGCAATGACGAAAAGGGCTGGTTTACCGACCAGGTGGTCACCGACATGACTTCCCGGCCCGGAGACAGCGGTTCTTTAGTGCTGGATCGTGAGAAGCGGGCCGTGGGACTTTTATTTGCCGGTTCTGATAAATACACGGTTTTTAACCGCATCGAACAGGTGCTCTCCCGTCTGGAGGTAGAGTTTTAAAGGCTTGTTGCCTTGAGCAAAGGTCGTAGCTAGAGGTGAAGCGGTGGTGATTGATCATTTCCTTCCGGGTGGTGCGGAGGTTGCCCTGGTAATGCTGGGAGGAAAAATCCCGGCTATTGGACCGCTAATTGGTACCCGCCAGGAAGCCGTAAGAATAGCCCGCTGCTTTATGGAAAAAATCGATGCCCTGACTGACCGTTCCCGGTCTTTTCAGATAGTGACCGCACGCCAATCCGACGGCCGCTATGCCCTGCTTTTGGAGGGTGAAGGGGTAGTCATGAAGGTATTGCATAATATAGATGAATTGTTGCTCTGGCGTTTTCGCAAGGCCTTTCGGCGGGGCTTATTCATCTTAACGGTCTTTTTTAAAGGGGAAGCGGGGATGGAATGCCTGGCCGTTACCGAGGGATTGGGAGCGGTCATTTATACCCCCGGCTGACGGAAATAACAGAATATCCCAGTGGACGCAGAAGATGTATAATCAGCCAGTAAAGGAGGGTATCTGGATCCCCTGCTAATTTTATGGCGGATTGCGTCGAAATAACGCTTTTGCCGGAAAGTGGCTTTTTTGATAGATTAGATAAAAACGCCCGGGACAACCAGGGCGTAAAAAAAGAAAAGGAGTGTGGCCATGAACAAAAGCTTAAAGTCGCTGGCCGGTGTGATTTTAGGTGCGCTGTTGTTATTGGGGCTGTTTTTTTCTCCGGCCCTCGCCCAGGCCGCCGTCCCCTGCGGTTTTAACTATTTAGACGGCAGTGAGGGGCAAAAAGTTCCCACTCCGGAAGTCACCCCGGCCGCCCGGCAGGCAACCCCCACCCCGGAAGAGAGCCGTATGCTGGCCCTGGTTAATTACCAGAGGAGCAAAAAAGGCCTGCCGGCCTTCCGGACCGATTCCCGGCTGGTGGAACTGGCCCGGCAGAGGGCCGGCGAGATGGTGGACAGGGGTCTGGGCGGATTGTCCGGCTCACTGCCCCAACTGTTAAAAGCGAAGGGGATCAGTTACACTTATGCCGCCCAAACCCTGGTTCTGGCCCAATCGGTGGACAGCGCCTACCGGGCTTTAATTAAGTCTGCGGGCTACCGGCAGGATATACTGGGCACCAGATATGACCGGATAGGAGTGGGCGTAGCCCGGCAGGGCTCCAGGCTGTATATAGTGCAGCTATTGGTGGGTGGACAAGGCGGGTTGTCACAGCAGGAGCCTGCATCTCAACCTGCACCTCAGGCCGCGCCTCAACCTGCGCAACCGCAGCTTGATCCACGGCCGGTACCGCAGCCCGGGCCGGTAAGCGGTCTTACGGTAGACGAGCAGCAGATGCTCCAACTGGTCAACCAGGAGCGGGCGCGTTACGGCCTGGCCCCGTTGAAAGTGAACATGGAGCTGGTGAAGGTAGCCCGGCTCAAAGCGAAGGATATGGTGGAAAAAGACTATTTCAGCCACACCTCGCCCACCTACGGCAGTCCCTTTGAAATGATGAGCCGGTTTGGCATCACCTATCGTTATGCCGGCGAGAACCTGGCGGGTGCACCCACGGTGGATATTGCCCATGAAAACTTGATGAATTCCCCCGGCCACCGGGCCAACATCTTAAACGCCAATTTTAAGGAGATCGGTATAGGCGTGGTTCCCAGTCCCCGCTACGGCAAGATTTTCGTGCAGATGTTCGCTGGTTGACTGGATTCGGAAAATCTCCCGGTTTGCATTTAACCGGGGGATTTTTTCTTTTTCTGGGGGATTGCCAAAATTCCGCACATTAATTGGCACGGCTCATATATATATTATAGACCACTCTTTGAAAGGAGGAGTACGCCCCATGGTTGGAACCGCCGCACCGGCCACGGAACGGTTGCGGGTCAACCAGGTGGTTAGCGAAGACACGCAACAGGTCGTGGTTCGCGGCAAAATCACCGTACCCGACCCGAAACCCGACGTGCAAAAAATCCTTTCCACAGATAAATCGGCAAGGATTAAAAAAGTTGAACTGGTTCCGGACAAGGCAATTGTGGAGGGGACCCTGACTCTGCAAATTGTTTACGTGGCCTTTGAACCCTCCCAGTCGGTACACCACATGCATCAGCAGCTCTCCTTCACCGCTTTTGTGGAACTTCCGGGGGCCAGGCCGGGCATGGATGTCACGGCCAGGGTTACGGTGGAAGATGTCAGCATCACCCGCAGTCCCGACGACCCCCGACAGTTTGATGTGACCGCTATCCTCAGTGTTTTTGTCAAAGTGACGGAGATGCAGGATGTGGATGTGGTTACCACATGTCCCTCAGGCGCCACCTGCGAGATGGATACCATTAAGGTGGCCAATGTGGTAGGCAGCGGGACCAGGCAAGTTATCGTCAGCGAGGAGTTTAACGTACCAGACGAAAAGCCGCCGGTAGAAAAAATCCTGGAAGTGGATGCCACCGCCGAAATTACCGACAAGAAGATCATTAAAAATAAAGTCATCATTGACGGCACAGTGACCATCCAGGTGCTGTACGTGGCTGCCGAGCCCGACCAACCCGTCCACCAGCTCCACCGGACCTTCCGCTTCAGCGATTTTGTGGAGGTAACCGGGGCAAAACCGGATATGGATGTGCGGGTGGATGTCAAGGTGGAAAGTGCCGATGTGGATATCCTGGACGGCGACCGGCTGCGGGCCGACGTGGTCTTGATGCTGACGGCCTTTGTTACCGAGCCCAGGCAGGTCAACGTCATTACGAAGATCACCGGTGTCCAGGCCACCATGACCAGGCTCAAGATTGATCATGTGGTGGGAGAGGACAGCACCCAGGTGGTGCTCCGGGATACCTTTGAGACTCCGGACCCCAAGCCCGATGTGGAGAAAATCATCGACGTTACCGTCCAGGAAGTCAAAGTGACCGAAACAAAAATTATTAATGATAAAGTGATCGTCCGCGGCTTTGTGGATGTACACCTGGTTTATGTGGCCAAAAAGCCGGATCAAGCCGTCCACGCCCTGGAACGGCGGCTGAATTTCCGCACCTTTGTGGAGATTAAAGGTGCCCGGGAAGGCATGGACGTGGATGTGCGCCCGGTGGTGGAGTTTGTTTCCGCCGACGCCGGGGGGCCGAACGTCACCCTGGAAGTAGTGCTCAAGGTAGCGGTCAAGGTGACCGAGTCGCTGCAGCGGGATGTGGTTGTCTCCATTGCTCCCGCTCCTCCCGTGATCTGCCCGCCGGGGGAAACCATTGATTATGTCGTACAGCCCGGGGATACCTTCTGGAAAATTGCCCAGCGGTTTGGCACCACTGTGGAGGCAATCAAAACAGCCAACCCCACTAAAGATCCGCATAACCTCCAGCCCGGGGATGTAATTAAGGTTCCCTGTCCCCCTGCCAAGGGTTAATTTAACATGTTATCTCAAAGGAGGTAAGTCTAATGCCCATCGAGTATGTCTATACCGAGCCGGAAGAGGTATTGTGCCTTAAGATCAAGGTGCCGGTGGTGCTGGCCGAGGAAGAGGTGCAGGTGCTGGTGGACAGCACCGTTACCCTGCCCGAGCTGGCCAAGAAGGTGGATCATATCGACGCCCGGGTGGAAGACCTGGAGGCCGAGCCGGTATTCATCCATGAGAGCATCAGCAACTGGTTCCCCAGGATCAATAATGAATGGAAAAACCATTTCAAGGACATTGTCGGACGTGTAGCCGTAGTAAAAAAGGTTATTGTCAGCGGGGTGCTGCACAAGCAAATCTTTTATGTCAACAACAGGGATGAAGTAAAACATTTTGCCGAAAACGTACCCTTTACCAAGATGGTTGACCTCAAAGAACCCCAGGCCGTGCTCCGGGAAGACGATGTCATGGTGCAGTTTCCCAAGCCCAAGTTTGATATTACCTGGGAGCTGGTCCGGGCCAGCCGCCTGCACCAGACCGGCGTGATTATCGTGCGGATCAAGGTGGTGGAAGAGCGGCAGATCTTCGTGCAACTTTGCCCGACACCCGAACTCTGTCCTCCCGGCAACCTGCTGGAAGACCCGGGGTTTGAACAATGGGCGGGCAATGTGCCCATCTTCTGGGGCGCCACGGCCAACGTCGCTTCCACCAGCATCGTTCACAGCGGCACCCTGGCTGCCGAACTGGGTGCTGCCAATCCTGCAAGTACGGCTGTCATTTTCCAGACCGTGCGCCGGGGTATAGCTCCCGCCAGGGCTTACAGGCTGACCTTCTGGGCCCGGGAAAATGTTGCTCCCGTTACCCCCGTCAGTGCCTTCAACCTGGTGGCGGAGGTGCGCTTCTTTGACCGCAACGGTATGCAGATTGACGGGGCCATCCAGAGCATCGGCAGCGTGAACATCCCTGATAACAACTACCAGCAGTTTACCCTGAACGTACCTGTTTCCCCCGCCGGTGCCCGTACCGCTCTGATTCGTTTCACCTTTAACCCGGCCACCGGAAACACCAACACGGTCAAGATCGATGATGCCAGCTTTGAGTGTATCGGGGGTTTCCCGGCCTGACATGGAAGTCAATTAATAACGGCTCTACAACAAAATAAAGCAAGTTAAAGGATAAGCGCTATTTTGCATTTTCGACAAATAGAGCTGTTCACCACAGCTTTTCTTTTTGTCCACAGGAGGGAAAAATGGTGTTCTTCAACACGCCCAAACTGACCCAGCAATTGCAGGAGTTACAGGAAGAAGCCCGGCGGATTGTGGTTACGAAAGAGGCACCCCAGGGGGCATTGCGCCTGACAGTGAACGGGCTGCAGCAGGTGCTGGAGGTAAGTTTCGGCCCCACTGCTCCGGCTTTAATGGACCGGGGGGAACTGGCGGCGGTGGTCCGGGATACCTTTAACGAGGCCCTAGCCGAGGCCCGCAGGCAGCTGAAGGACGAAGTGGTCAAAATGACGGGGATAAACTTACCCCACCTGCCGGGACTTTTTTAGGAGGGAGGTCAAATGGGGGAAAAGGGGCAACATCAGGGTCTGGAGGCAACCCTTTTTCAGTTGCTGGAACAAAAAGGGCACTCAACGGATCCCCTCATTTTACTCAGCCTGGTGAACCTGATGGGGCTGATCAATCTCATGGGATACCGCTTCGGGATCCAGGGGCAGGAAGCAAAAGTGGAGGCCGGCGGAAAGGGTGTTGCCGGGTCTTCCCGGTCCGGCAACCGGGAAACGCCTCCTCAGCTGGCCAATTTCCTTGGCAGCCTGCTGGGTCCATTAAACCCTCCCCGTTCCCCGGCAACACCTTCCACGGAAGGAAGTGCCCCGGTCTCAAATGAAGGACCTGCCGCCTCTTCCGGGGGAAAGCCGGCTAAAGACTGAACTTAAAACTGATAAATAAGAAAAGGGGTTCCTCGTGGGGAACCCCCAGGTATTTTTAGGGGTTTTTGTTTTCCGGCAGTTTGACGTCCGGAAACTGCACCTCATCCGGGGGCGCCGGTTCCGGGCCTACCTGGATGTCGGCGGGCAGAAGTGTGGCAGGCTGGCTTGAGCTCGCTCCTTCGGCCAGTTGCATCATGCTCACATGCAGCGCTTCCAATCCTGCACGCATGGTTTTAATGGCATTCCGGGTGGCTTCAAGAAAAGAGGCCAACTGGCTTAAACGGTCTTCCATGTCCGATCTGGTGGATAACATGAGCAACAAGGGGATCGAAAGCGGGTGAAACTGTCCACCGTAAAATTCCGGCATTACAAAACCTCCTTTCCCTGTTTATACCAATTCTATGTTTGTTGCCTTAAAGTGACACTATTTTCCAAAAAAGTTATTCCCGGCCCACCTGGCTTGAAGGGTTTACCAGACTTGCCTGGAAGGTTTCCATTCCACTGCGGAATATTTGTACTGATTGCTGGGTGGCATGGAGCAGCGAAGCCAACTGGGCTAATTGTTGTTCCACGTTTGGCCTGGTGGAAAGTATCAAAAGGATAAGAATTAGAAACAGGGTGAAGGGGTTATTGGGCTGGAGCGCCTGGTTAGCCACCTTTTAATTCCTCCTTTCGCAATGTTTTTCTAAGTTATACTACGTCGTAAAAGCCTATCCGGTGACAGCAACTTTTGCGCAGGAGGTGAATATACCTGATAGAGGAAGGGGGATTAATGAATGGCCGAAGAAAAGGCAATGGGACATAATCTGGAACATATACTTTTTTCTTTGCTGGATTATCAATCAAAACAGGGAGCAACCCATGACGACACCATACTGATGCTCGGGCTTTTGAACCTGCTGGGGATCGTGAGCTTGATGAATAAGCAAATGGGCGGCGTAGTTTCCCGGGCGGCAATGGCGGGTCCCAATCCCATGCTCAATACCCTTTTGCAGATGATGGGCGGCATGCCGGGCGGCCCGCCGCCGGGTCAACCGCCTCCACCGGAGCAGAATGCCCCTCCTTTACCGCTAAACCCGGCCCTGCTGATGGCGCTGATGAACCAGCAGCCGGGGCAGGGGCCCGATCCGGCCATGTTGCTCAGCCTTTTGGGCAGCATGATGAGCGGTCAGGGGGCACCACCCCGGCGGTCGCCGCCGGCAGTTCCGGCATCCATGGATGCAAAGAAAACCGTTTCTCCTCCCGCTTCCCCCCCTGCCGGGGGTGTGGTGAAATGGGGGTCACAGCTGGAAAAAGAAAAGCGGGCTGGTGCTAAATAAGGACGGCCGGCTCCTCAGGGGGCCGGCCGTACATATTTTTTGCCCCGGGGAAGAACATTAACAACGGAGACGTTCACGGCGCCTTTTTTAGAGCGCAAGGTGAAAACGGTTTGCGAAGGAGCTTTGGACCCATATATAAGTTTGGATCGTATCAAAATTATCAGGGGGGTTTAAGGATTATGGGGGATTCCGTCACGACCACTTTTCGGGTGGGCGGGTTGTGGGACGAGCAGGGTAGTAAAGAAGTTGAGCATAACCTGATCCAGCTCGATGGGGTGGAAGAGGTGCGCGTTTTCCTGGAAAATGGTACCGTGGACGTGCGTTACGATCCGGAGGTCATTCGCCGGGAATACCTGGAACGCACGCTGGACTCCCTGGGCTACTCGCCGTACGTGCGCTGAACCATTCTCATCAACCGGCGAGTCCGGTCCGGGCGGGCTAAAGGTGCGCGGGCTTGAGGACCGGCGTACCAGCGCTAAAAATATGCAGGTGGGGGGTATGACTGGTTGAGCGTTAGATTACTGGCCCTGGCTATTGCTGCCCTCTCCGGAGTGACCATGGCCGTGCAGGGGTCTTTAAATGCGGCCCTGGGCAAGGTGATCGGATTGCTGGAAACCACCTTTGTGGTTCACCTGGTGGGTTTAGCTCTGGTAGCAGTGCTTTTGTTTGGCTTTCGCCTTGGGGACGGCCGGCTGGCCGACTACACCCAGGCGCCGTGGTATTATTACCTGGGTGGTATCCTTGGGGTTGTGATCGTTTATCTGGTAATGCGCAGCATTCCCAGGGTGGGAGTGGCTCCGGCCACCACGGCGATTATTATTGGGCAAGTGCTAACCGCCAGCTTAATTGATCACCTGGGTCTGTTCGGCCTGGAAAAGCTTCCCTTTACCTGGCACCGTGTGGTGGGCACCATGCTCATGGCCGGGGGAGCGTGGTTTTTGTTAAAAAAATAGGTTCAGGAAGAACACCAGGACAATTCCCCCAAAAAGTCCCAGATAGGCCATGGGCGGGTGCAGGCGCAGGCATTCTGGCAGCAGTTTCGCTTTAACGATGTAGGCCATGGCCCCCGCGGCCAGGGCCAGCAGGGAAGAAAGAAAGGCCGGGGAGGCCTTAATCAACAGCAGGCCCAGCCAGCAGCCGAAAGGAGTAACCAGGCTTACCAGGCCGTTTAAGGCCAGCACCTGCCCCGGGGCAAGCCCCCCAGCCGACAGGGGGGCGGCGGTGGCCATGCCTTCGGGGATGTTGTGCAGGGCGATGGCCAGGGCCAGCAGGGGGCCCAGGTGGGCGGGTTCGCCAAACCCGGCGGCAATGGCCAGCCCTTCCGGCAAATCATGCAGGGCAATGCCTGCGGCAATGAGGTAGCCCATTTTTAAATACCGGTAATCGTGGACACAGGCCCGGTTTTCCGGGCTAAAAATAAGGTCCAGGGCAGTCATCAATAAAGGGCCGGCGGCAAATCCCAGGATAGCCTGGAGTAAATTTCCGTATGTCAATGCTGCCGGGATTAAATCCAGGAGCACCACCGCCAGCATTACTCCCGCCGCCAGCCCCAGAAAAAAGGAAAAGGATCGCTGCCCCGGACGGTCCCAGATCAGCACCAGCGCTGCGCCCAGGCAGGTGCTCAAACCGGCAAAAAGGGCCATTAACAGTACCGCAACCAAAATATTCACCTGCCAGATCGAGTTCCCGGGATGTAATTTAAAATGTGGGCGGCAACTGTCATTTCGGAAGGGCAGAATGGATGAGCGCCGCCCAAAGTTTTTCCACTGCTAAATTATATTAATTCTGGCAGGTGGATAATACCAGAGGTATTAAATGGCTGATTGGGAGCCTGGAAGGACTATCACCTGCCCGGGGTAGATTTCATGGGGGTTGGCCAGGCTGTTCAATTCAATGAGGGTAGAAAGGGGTACGTCAAAGCGGCGGGCAATCTGCCACAGGGTGTCCCCCGGCTGGATCACGTATGTTTCCCCGGGGGCGCTCTGGGCAACGTTTGCCCCCGTTACAATGCGTACAGGGGTGCCGATTTGCACCTGGGGGAAGAGTTCCTCAATGTGGTGGTTGTACATGCGGATACAGCCGTTGGAAACGGCCTTGCCAATGGAACCGGGGTTATTTGTCCCGTGAATGCCGTAATTACCGCCGGGAATATCCAGCCCCATCCAGCGGGTACCCAGTACCCCGCCGGGGTTGAGCATTTTGTTTACCACGTGGTAGTCCCCGGTGGGTGTGGGAGTTTCCGGCTTGCCCACGGCCACCGGGTAGGTGCGCACCAGGGTATCGCCCTGGAAATGATGCAGCCGCCTGAGGGCCGTTTCTACCAGCAGGTGGGTACCGGCAGTGACTCCTTTGCCTGACATATTTGTCGCCCCTCCTCGTAATCCCGGAATTTGCACCTCCACATCATGATATGAAGGGGCGATGGATTTTGATTTAACCACATTTTCAGGGTCAGTCATGCGACGGCAAAAGAAATTCCCGCTAACTTGTGGAGGAAGATTCTTAAATACCAGTTAAAAATAACCGAAGAGGAATTCTGGAAGTCTTTATAGAGCTGTCCGCGGGAACCGGGCTTTTTATTTTTTCGAGAAACGCCGGAAATCAACGAATCCCTGATATAACTGAATTTTTAGCAATAGAAGCCCGGATAACTTTAGTCAGGAGAGGTTCAATTTCTTCTCCGTCCTGTATACCCAGGCAATGATCTCAGCCACCACCTGGTATAACCCGGGCGGTATTTCCTGGCCGGCACCCAGGCCGGTGAGGGTCAGGGCCAGCTCCGCATTGTGGTAAACGGGCACATTGTTTTCCCGGGCCAGTTTTTCAATTATTTCGGCTAATTGCCCGCGACCGGCGGCCACCACCCGGGGAGCGGTATCCTTTTCCGGGTCATAGGCCAGGGCTGCGGCGGCCTTAGGTTTATCCTGGGACATGGCGGCAGCTCCTTTCGCTTTTACACCAGCGCGTTTACGGGCCGGTAGGGCGGCGGTTCGTGGGGGCGCAGCAGTTCGCAGATACAGGAGATCTTTCGTGCGGTGACCTGAATATCATCAATGGAATACCCCAGGGCGGCCAGCCTGTCCCTTAACTCCCCGGCAGCCTTTTTAAAAAGGGAGACGAAGTTTTCTTCTGCCACGGCCACCCTGGCTGTAAGTCCCGCCTTGCTCCGGGTCAGGTAAACCCAGGTTTCCCCCAGAACCGGGGTTTCCACCCGCACCACCAGGGCCAGGGGGAAGTCCTGCTCACCTTTCTTACCGGCCCGGCTGTCCACCATATACAGCTCGCCGTGCATTCCCTTCCCGCGAAAGGTGAAAAAGCTCACCATTTCCTGATCCGGGAAAAGGGGTACCGCCTGGTTCAACACCTCCTGCCCCCGGGGAGTGGCTTCTTTGTTTCCCAGGAGGTAGTCCAGGGCCTGCTTCACCTTGCCCGGGTCAAAGCGTAAATCCAGGGTTTCCAGCCACACCCGGGCGGCCCAGAAGGCCGCCCGCTCCCGGGGAGGTAGATCCCTGGCGGCAGAGAAAAGCATCTCCACCAGGGAGCGGTCCAGGGGCAGTTGCCACTTGACCATTTCCTGCAGCAGCTTTGTGATTTCGGGGTCGGCGGGCATGCCCAGGACTTTGGCCATGGTTGTCAGTGCCGTGTTCTGGTCCGGTGTAACGGTGAGGTGCTGCAGGTGCAGGGTCCCGGGGGTAACCTCACGCACCAGGGCCCAGAACGTGGCCGGAGGGGAAGGTATCTCCCCCGTGGCCGTGAAGATCTGGCCGCCTATGCGCACCGTGGCGAGACCGTTTTCCACCCCCAGGACCTCCACCTGCACCATTTGCCCCGGCTGCAGGGAAGTTGCCGTTTGCAGTTCAACAGCGGGGTTCAGGAAAATGCCCGGAATTTGCATAAGTCAATTATACCATTTCCTGTTAGCGTAAACAATGGCGAGGGGTGCCCATCATCTGCTGGCCGCAATGAAAAACCGTTTTATTTCCAGCGATTGTTTACAAAATGTCTGAAAATTGATATGATCGTTGAGATTACTTCGCCATCTTCGGCGAGGAAGGACAGGCTGGAAAAGTTTTGTAAATATGAGAAAGCCGGTGTGAAAGAATACTGGATCGTAGAGCCGGAAGAAAAGCTGGTCAGCGTATTTGTGCAGGGCGACAATAATAGATACGGCAGGCCGGATATTTACACAGAAGGCGATGAAATAAAAGTGAGTATATTTCCAGACCTTGTAATAAGTCTGAAGAATATTTTTTGACCCTATAGAGGGGCCGCTTATAATGAAGCAGGGGATTCTGGTGGTGGATACAAAAGCCATGCTCAATCTCCTTATTATGGGAGTTGGACAGGACTACCTGCACATTCCCATTATAAGGAGTTTTTTCTTTAAAAGCTGATTCAAACAGGAAAATGCAGTTGTATTCAGTTATTCAGTGAGATATTTTTTTGTATAATATACACAGGGTATATACAAGGGGGTGATGGCTTGGAAAAAACCAGACTAACCCCGATCCGGTTTCCGGTTGACCTGCTGCTTGAGCTGAACAGGTTTGTCGGTCAGGGGCAGAGGAGCAAGTTTATTATTGAAGCCACGCAGAAGGAGTTGCTCCGGTTAAAACAAAAAAAGGCTTTACAGTCAGCTGCCGGAGTTTTCAAGAAAGAGGATTACCCAGGTTTTGCCGGGCCTGGAGATGTTTCCTCCTGGGTTCGCCGGTTGAGGGAGGATATTGGAAAGTGAAATCAGTGCTGGATGCGTGCAAGCCGCGGCCCGAGATCCTGGCCGGTACGTTCAACCCCGAGGTTTTTACGGCGTCGCTCAGCCCGGTCGTCGAGTTTTACCGCAGCGGCCGGGGTCTCATCGACAGTATTTACACCAATGCAGAGCTCTTTTTCCGGGAGGCTACTTACCCCACCCAGGGTTTGCGGTTGACCCTGGCGGAAGTTTTCGGCCGCATTGCGGGGGATATGACCGTTCCGGCCATCCACCGGCTGGAGACGGCCTTTGGCGGCGGCAAGACCCACACGCTGATCGCCTGTACGCACATCGCCCATAAAGGTACGGAGCTGCGCAGCGTCATCCGGGACATCCTCGACCCGGAGCTTCTCCCCGGGCCCGGCGAGATTGCCGTCGTCGGGGTGGCGGGTGATGAAATCCCGGTGCATAAGCCAAAGGGGAGGGATTTAGTGCCCTACACCCTCTGGGGCGAGATCGCCTACCAGATCGGCGGAGAAACCCTCTACCGGGAGGTTGAGGATGAAGCGAACTCCCATGCCGCGCCCGGCAGAACGTATTTCGACAGGGTGTTTGCCGGCCGTAAGGTCCTCATCCTGCTGGACGAGCTGGCCCAGTACGCGGCGCGGCTGGAAGCGGCCCGGCCCGATGGCGCCAGCCAGCTGGCCGCCTTCTTAATGGCCCTGCACGGTTACGCCCGCAACCATCCGGGGATGGCGGTGGTGCTCACCCTGGCCAGCACAACTGATGCCTTCGCCAAACAGACGGAGTACCTGGCCAGGCTCATCAGCCAGGTGCGCGGCGAAGAGGTTGGCGAGGACGATGCCCTGGGGATTGGGGAAAGGGCCGTGCAGGGCGTAGCCAGCGTGGTTGCCCGTGACGCGGTCCAGGTGACGCCGGTGCAGGCGGCGGAAATTTCGTCCGTCCTCACCAAACGGCTGTTTGTCTGCATAGATCGGGAAGCCGCCCGGGAAACTGCTGAGGAGTACATGGCCATGTACCGCCGGAACGCGGCCCTGCTGCCGGACGAGGCTTCCAGCGATGACTTCAAGGGCCGGATGATTGCCAACTACCCGTTCCACCCGACCCTCGTTGATTTTCTGAATAAGAAGCTGGCCAGTGCCGAAAACTTTCAGGGGACGCGCGGCGTCCTGCGGGTTCTCTCCCTGGCCGTGCGCAGCCTGTGGCAGAAGCAAAAGGCCGTTCCCATGATCCACGCGTGCCACCTTGACCTGCGCGAGGAGCGGGTGGTCAATGAAATCCTGGGCCGCACGGGCAGCTCTGACCTGCTCTTTGTCCTGAACGCCGATATCGGCGGCGTAGATACGGGCACGCTGGAGGGCGGCCACAGCAACGCAGAACTGGCCGACCGGCGCAACCCCCACCCGGAAGGCCACCCCCTTTATGAGTATACATGGAAGACCGTTTTCCTGCACAGCCTGGTCGGCCGTGAAGAGGGCCTGGGCTCCAGAATCTTCGGCCTCACCGAGTCCGAAGCCTGTTTTGACGTTTCCTTCCCCGGCTTAACGCCGCCGCAGGTGCGCACGGCGCTGGAAGAGATCGGCGAAAGCGCCTTTTACCTCCGTTACGAGCAGGGAAAATATTTCGCCAGCGAAGAGCCGACGATTAACAGCGTTCTGGCCAGAATCCGCAGGACGTTGAAGGCTGAGCAGGTGGAGGAGCTTCTGGAGGCGGCGGCGCGAAAGGTGGTCACCGGGGGGGCGGGTTTGTTTCACATAGAGCATGATGTTTCGCTGCCGGAGCACCTGCCCGACGGCAAAGACCGGCCCGTGCTCGGGGTCGTTTCGTTAACTGCCGGGACCATTGATGTGGAGGCCATGGTGACCACAAAAGGCCAGAACAGGCCGCGGGAGCGGCAGAATCTCATCTTTCTCCTCGTTCCGGAAACCGTTATTGTGAAGGGGATAAACGATCAGGACGGGCTCTTCGAAAACACCTGCGTCCGGGACGCCCGGCAGCGGATTGAGGGTACTGCCCGCCAGGTCATGGCCATGCGCCTGCTGATGGAGAAGCCGCAGAGCTACGGGGTGAACCCCCGCCGCCTGGAAGATGAAGATTTCAAGAAGCGCTACGCTGAACGCGAGAACGGCCTGCTTACCGATGTTTCGAGAATCTATACGGGCTTCTATTACCCGGGGGCGGCGGGATATATCGTGCGCAGGGAAATAAAGACTGCCGGGGGCGAAGGCGGGGCACCCTTTATCGAACTGATCCGCGACGCGCTGAGCAAGGACGGCAAGCTCCTTACCGGCAGCAGCACGACCCAGGCCGACCTGTTGAACTTGAGCAAGCTTTTCTTTGAGCACGGCGACGCCGTAACCTTAAAGGAGCTGCGGGAAAACTTTTACCGCCTGCGCAGCTGGCCGGTGCTGGAGAGCCCCGCAGTTTTCGACCAGATCGTGCGGGCCGGGGTCCAGAAGGGCGTCTGGTGCGTCTTCCGCATGGATACCGGGGAAAGCGCGAAACCGGCCGAATTTTACGACCGGGAAAACGATATCCCGCTGGGGGTTGACCTGGCTGCCGGGGATTACGGCCTCATCACCCCTCAGGGGGCCAACCAGCGCGGCTGGGCAGTAAACCAGAAGGTGGACCCGGTTGAAGTGCGCGAGGGTGTGATTTATACTGTTGCGCAGGGCGGCGTTTCCACGGTGGAGAAGGTTGCCGAAAGCATGGCCGGGAAATACGGGGAGGTTCCCGCCCGGGAACTGGAGGAGGCCGTGGTGACGCTGGTGAAGAGCGGCCAGCTTTTCGCCTTTCGCGGCGCGCCGGATCAAAAGGAAAAGCCCGACCTCATCCACGGTTCCGCCGCAGCCCTTTACACCCCTTTACCCGGTGACGTCCTGATCACGCCGGCTGAAGCGGCCGGACGGGGATGGGTGACCGCCGGCCGCCGCAGGTTTGTCCTGGAAGGAAAGGAAGGAGCTAGGAAGCTGCTGCCGCTGCTCCGGCGGCTGGGCAGCCTCTACAATAAAGGCGCCCGCTCCACCATTGAAAGTATGGATTTGATTGATCTGGAACTTCCCGGCGGCGGCTTGATCCGGCTTCAACTGACCGGCGTTACCCCGGAATCCATGAAGGCTCTTGGCGAGCTTTTTGAAGTGCTGGCCGGCGTGGTACAGCAGGGCGAACAAACCGAGGCCATTCTTGAAATAGCCGATCCGGATGATGATTGCTTATTCATCCAGGAGTTGAAGAAACAATAAGGCGGGGCGGATCAAATGGCAAACCGGAAGTCAAACACCGGCCGGGACCTGCTGCCTGACCTGCAGCACCGCATCCGGCCCCTGCTGAAGAGTGCCCCCTGGATCCTGAGGGTAACCGAATATAAGGACAAACCGGTGCCCGTCCTGGTAATCAAAGAGCGCGGCGAAGGCGCGGATGACGCCCCAAATAACGGCGGGGTTCCGGGCAGGGCGGTTCTTAAGGACCGGGGTCTGCTCTACGGCCAGCCCCTGCGCCGCTGCCTGCCCGTGATCCGTAACATTGTCAGCCGCGTCTGCGATCATGCCGGGATCCCGCTCGAGCTCCAGCGGTATTTTGGCAACGGGGGCATTGCGTTCAGGGGCAACCTGCCCCTTGACGAGGAGGCGGGCGCCAAGCTAGCGCTCATCTTCAAGCTCCGGGAGGGCGTCAGGGACATGGACCGGGTTGAGCTTATGGCCCGGCGGGTGCAGCGCTTCAGCCGCGAGGAAGCGGTCTACTGGTTGACCAGGGCGACCCAGTACGGCGGGGCGGCCAGCCGCTGGGCCAGGTCGGGCATGCGGATCATGCTCGGCGGCCAGCCCGGGGATGAGGAGATCATTCATATGCTGGAAAAGTTGCGTGAATAGAGAGAGGAGATTGTTTCGTGGAACAGCACGCTGTGCCCGGAACGGACCTGCGCCTGATCGAGGCGGGTTTCCCCTGCCACCAGGTGGGCGCGGAGACACAGCGGGAGAGGGATACCGGGAAGGCGCCCCCTACCCACCGTCTTCATGTCTGGTGGGCGCGGCGCCCGCTTGTGCCCAGCCGCGCCGCCGTTCTCGGCTCCCTCCTGCCCGCCGGGACGGACCCGGACTGGTTTCTCCGCCAGCTGGGCATCGAAAAAGTGCAGGCGCTGGTGAACGGGGAGCCGTGGACGCTGGAGGAAAGGCTAATTGAGCGTATTAACAAAAACAGCCTGGGACAGGAGATACTGAAAGTAGATTCTGTGGTCGCGAGGGCGCTTCAACGAGAACAGGAGGTCAGGGAAGGCCATAGGAAGCTGATCAAAGAGATCGTCGGTAAGAATCCTCTTCTAGACGAGCATCCAGTTATACAAAAGTGGAAGGATTTAAGTAAGCCACTTCCTGAGCCGCTACCAGTAGAGGGTGATGTGCTGTTTGTTGAGCGGGTGGCCGCTGACCCGGCGTGGTTCAAGGCGTTAATTGAAATGGCTGAGAATGCAGGTGTCCGCGTTCCAAATCTCTACGGGTATTCCCGTGCCTACTCTCATCAACCGGAATGGCAGCCCCCTGACATAACCGTACTGGATCCTACCGCCGGCGGCGGTTCAATTCCTTTTGAGGCACTGCGACTTGGGTATCGCGTGATTGCAAATGAGTTAAACCCGGTAGCCGCTGTGGTCTTGTATGCCACCCTTGATTATCCCGCCCGCTACGGAGTCGAATTAGCAGACGACATTCAGAAATGGGGGCAAAGGCTGCTGGATACTTTAAACGAAAGGGTTGATTCCGTATTCCCTCGTACATTTCCATTGCCCCCAGACGAGCGGCGAGTCCTGGAGAAGCATTTAAGCAAGTGTTCAGATTTAGTTATTGAATATGATCGGGAGGATACGACCACATATTTATACGTTCGCCAGGTCACCTGCCCCCACTGCGGCGGCGAGGCACCCCTGCTGAACACCTGCTGGCTATCGAAAGAAGGCGAAAAGTGGGGCGTGCGCATTGTCACGGACGGCCGGCCGCGGGGCGGCAGGGTCCGGTTTGAAACCTACCGCCTCAAGGGCAACCGGGGGCCGAACGGCGAGGACCCGGACTTCGCCACGGTGAAGGATGGCGTGGGCCTGTGCGTCCACTGCCGCCAGGCCATTCCCGCCGACGAGATCAAAGCCCAGGCGAGGGGTGAGTCGCCCCACGGCAGGTGGCAGGACCGGCTTTACTGCGTCGTGGCCGTTCGCTGCCAGCCGAAGCTGGATAAACAGGGCAGGCCCGAGCGCTACAAGAGCGGCGAGCGGGCCGGTGAAATTAAGACAGAGAAGGTACGCTTCTTCCGGCCGCCCAACGACCGCGACCTTGAGGCCCTGCGTGAGGCCGAAAAGCGCCTGGCCGGGCGCTGGCCCGGGTGGGAGCGGCAGGGGCTCATTCCGACGGAGAGCATTCAAAGGGGCCATAAGACAATGGAACCTCTACGTGTTGGCATGACGCGCTGGTGCGACATGTTCACGCCGCGCCAGCTCCTGGGGCACCTCATCCTGGTAGAGGAGCTCAACCGCCTCAAGCCGGAAATCCTCCGGGAGCTGGGGGAGGAGCGGGGCCGTGCAGTTGTTACGTATCTCCAGTTTATGATCGATAAATGCCTGGATTATAACAGCAAGCAGACAAGGTGGCATTATAATCGAGGTGTCCTGATAAATACCTTTGGAAGGCATGATTATTCAATTAAATGGACGTTTGGCGAGATGATCTTAACCGGCCCCAACTCGGGCGCGGCCTGGGCGCTCGCGCAGGTCGTTGACGCCTACGCAGGAATGGCGGAACTGCTGGCGCCCCTGCACGCAAAGCTCAACGGGGCCGCGCCGCCGGTGACCATCCGGTGCGGCACGGCGGCCCGGATGGAAATCCCCGATGGTTCGGTGGATCTGATCTGTATCGATCCACCCTATTACAACAACGTCCAGTATGCAGAGCTGTCCGACTATTTCTACGTCTGGCAGCGCCGCACCCTCCACGACCTCTACCCGGAGCTGTTCCGGCGGCGGCTCACGAACAAGACGGACGAGGCCGTGGCCAACCCGGCGCGGGACGGGTCGGCCGCCGGAGCGAAAAAGGAATACGAGCGCCTGATGGGCGAGATTTTCGCCGAGTGCCGCCGCGTGCTCAAAGACGACGGCATCATGACCATTATGTTCACCCACAAGACGCAGGAGGCCTGGGAAGCGCTGACGCGCTCGCTGATCGAGAACGGCTGGACTATTACGTCGTCGATGCCTGTCGAATCTGAAGCGGCCGAATCCATTCACCAGAAGGGAATGGCCGCCGCCGCCAGTTCCATCTTCCTTACCTGCCGTAAGCGCCAGAAAACAGGTGGTACACCGGCCACCTGGACGGGATTCGGCGGTACGGGGGTGGCCCAGCGCGTGCGCGAAGCCGTGCGCCAGGGCCTGGAGGAGTTTGAGCGGCTCCGGTTAAACCCCGTGGACGAGATGGTGGCCAGTTACGGCCGGGCCCTGCGCGTGCTTTCCGAACACTGGCCGGTGCTGGACGGCGACGAACCGGTCAGCCCCACCCGCGCCATGAACGAGGCCAGCGCGGTGGTCGCCCGGTATCAGGTCGCCCGCCTGACGCAGGGGCGCTTGCAGGTGGACGACCTGAATCCCGAAGCAGCCATGGCCCTGACCCTCTACGGTATTTTCGGCCTGGCCGAATTTCCCTATGACGGGGCACTGAACCTCTCGCGGTCGCTCAACATTAAACTGGAGGGCAAAACCGCCGGGTATACCGTTAACGGCCGGATGATCGGCATCAACGACGAGATACGGGGCAGCCGCGTGGGGCGCGGCAGCGCGCAGGAGACCGGTTACCACGCGCCCCTTGTCCGCCGCGGGTCAAAGCTGCGCCTGGCCCGGCCGGAGGAGCGCCACAGGAAACGCGTGGACAACCCGCAGACGGAGTGGGACGTCCTCCACGGTTTAATTCTTGCCTACCGGGAGGGCGACGTTCCCGTCGCCCGCGCTTATCTGGCGCAGCACGCGCCGGCGCGCGAGCAGGTGATCCTGGATCTGCTCTCCGTATGGGCGGCACAAATGGCCGACGAAGAATTGCGCCGGGAGGCCGGGGCCATCCTGTTCGGCCTCAAGTGAGGGGAGGAGTTCAATGGAGTCAACCGGTATCTCTCCGGAAGGGAAGGGCCTGCGGTCCCGCCGCTGGCTCCTCTCCTACAAGACATCTTCAACTCTCATCGACGGCCGCCCGGTGGACATGCTGCACGATTTTTACATACCCGCCCTGCGCCTGGCGGTGCGGTACGACCGGGTGGCCGGGTATTTCCGCTCGTCCTCCCTGGCCGCCGCCTCCATGGGCTTCTCTGCCTTTGCCGGCCGGCGGGGCAAAATGCGCCTCATCGTCGGTGCCGACCTGGAACCGGAAGACGTAAAGGCCATCCTGGCCGGTGACAGGGAGCGGCTGGCGGCGAGGTTGAATGGTGAGCTCGACCGGCCCGCGCCCTGGCCGGAGGGCGTGCAAAACGGCGTAACGCTCCTGGCCTGGATGGTGGCCCACGGGTACCTGGAGGTTCGCGTGGCCTTCCGGGTGCACAAAGAGACCGGCGAGCCGCTTCCCTTCGATGCGGTGGACGACGGCTACGTGCACGAAAAATGGTTTGTTCTGCACGATGAATTCGGCAACCGCCTGTACGGGGCGGGTACGCTCAACGAATCAAAAACGGCCCTTATCCTTAATGCCGAGAATATCGATATCCACTGCGACTGGTGGGGGGAGACGGACCGCCGGCGGGTCGATGAAGCCGTGGAAGCTTTTGAAAACCTCTGGCAGGGCCGGGTCCCCCACCTGCCGGTAATGACCCTGCCGGAGGCGGTTAAGCGGCGCCTGGTCCGGATTGCGGAAAGGGCCAGCCGCCCGGTGGAGATTGACGGCACCAGTGCCGCCTCCGGGGCGGTGGAACCGCCTCCGGCCATGGAGCGGCTGCGGTTTGCCGTTTTGCGCGACGCGCCGAAAATGCCCGGCGGCCGGTTCGTGGGCATAAAGACCGCGCCTGTGGAACCGTGGCCGCATCAGGCCGTGGTCGTGCGCAGGCTGGTGGAAACCTGGCCGCACTCTTATCTACTGTGCGACGAGGTGGGCCTGGGCAAGACCATCGAAGCCGGGCTGGCGTTCCGCTCCCTGTACCTTTCGGGCCTGGTGAAGCGCATCCTCATTGCCGCACCGGCCGGCCTTACCCGGCAGTGGCAGCGCCAGATGGCGTCCAGGGTCCTGCTTTCCTTCGGCCGGGCGCGCACCAGCCCGGAGATCTCCCATGAATACATCTTCCCGCTTGCAGAGAACCGGGCGGCGGCATCGATTTACGAGCCGGACCTGGTCATCGTGTCCACAGGGCTGCTCGCCCGCCGGGAACGGGCAGCGGCCCTCAAGAGCGCCGTACCATTCGACATTGCCCTGGTGGATGAAGCGCACGCGCTCCGGCGGAAGAACCCCCAGGGTGGCCTGCAGGAGCACCCGGAATACGGGCACCTCTACCTGGCTGTGCGCGATTACCTGCGGGCCAGGGCGCGCAGCCTGTGGCTGGCCACCGCCACACCCATGCAGATCGACCCCGTGGAGGTGTGCGACCTGCTGGCCCTGACCAACCGGGCCGGTGTCTTCCAGTTCGACCCGGCACTGACCATGCAGTATTACGAGATCCTGGGCAGGCTCGTGCGCGGGCAGGAGGCCGGCGTTCAGGAGTGGGAGCTCCTGCGGCGCTCCGTGCGGGCAGTGAAAATGCAGGACCCGGTGCTCTGGGATTTTCTCGAGAAAAGTGTCATCGACGGGCGCATCCGGACGGCGGTGCGGCAGTGGCTTGAATACGGGCGGGTTCCCCGGGGCAGGGACCGGGAGTTAATGTACCGCCTGATTTTCAGCGCGTCGCCGCTCTCGCGGGTGATGCTGCGCCATACCCGGCGCCTGCTGGAAATCTACCGCGACAACGGTCAGCTGCAGCAGAACCTACCCCGGCGCCACATTTTGCCTGTGCCCCGGATCGTCATTACCCCGCTGGAGCGGCGTATCTACGACCGGCTGGAAGAATACTGCGCCGGCCTGGCCGGCCAGCTCAGCGGGCGTAAAGACCAGCAGACCCGCCAGATGGTCAGTTTCCTGCTGAGCTTTTTGCGCCTCCGGTTCGCCTCCAGCCTGTATGCGCTCCGCGAGACCCTGCGGCGGCGCCTGCGCAAGGTGGAAGCCACGCTGAAAAATCAGCTCGTTGAAGAGGCAGGTGAACCCGAACCTGAATTTTTCCCGCTTGCGCACCCGGTATTTGAGGATGAAATCGAGGACGACCTGCCCTTAGCCTCCGAATCCCTGTTGAAGAACAGGACTCCGGCTGACCTGGAATGGGAGCGGGACCGTCTTAAAACCATGCTCGAGGAAATGGCCGACATTAACGGGCCTTCGTCTAAAATGAAGGTTCTTTTGGACACCCTGGACCGGCGCCGGGACCGGCAGACCGGACGCATCCGGCAGACCGTCGTCTTCACCCGTTTTTACGATACGCTCAGGGATATCGTTACCCGGCTGCTCAAGGCCGATCCGCAGATGCTCATCGGCACCTATGCAGGGCGGGAAGCCGGGTATTACGACCCCGGGCGGGGGGAGATGATCCCGGTGGACCACGAAGAGGTGAAGGAGCGGTTCCTGCGCGGCGAGATCGACGTCCTTGTCTGTACGGATGCGGCGGCGGAAGGTTTAAACCTGCAGACCGCCGACCTGCTGGTCAACTACGATCTGGGCTGGAACCCGATGAAAGTGGAGCAGCGGATCGGGCGCATCGACCGCATCGGGCAGAAGCACGAGGACATCCATGTTCTCAACCTCTGTTATTCGGGTAGTGCCGAGGAAGAGGTTTATATCCGCCTGCTGTCCCGCCTGGCCCGGGCCAACATGATCGTGGGCACGCAGCAGATCTCGCTGCTTCCGGTGGGACCGGAAGATTTTCAGGAGCTGGCCGAAGGAAAGCTCACTGCCGAAGGACTGTGGGCCCGCGCCAGGGAAAGGATTGAGGTCCTGCGCCGGCGGGTGGAGAGCATGGAGATCCGCCCGGAAGAACTTTACGAAATCTACATGCGGGTGGCCCGGTCCGGCAGCCGGCTGGCTGCGCCGGTGGACCTGCCGGCTATATGGGAGGCCCTGAGCGGATCGCAGTACCTGCGGAGCCTGGGATGTACCGTATCCCTGGAGCCCTGGCCGCATCTTACGCTTTCCGGTATAGACGGCGTGCCGGATGGCTCAGTCCTCACCGTTTCCCGGGAGCTTTACGAGGAAGGCCTGGCCGGCGGTGGAGTGCGCGTTCATTTTGCCTCGTACGGCGATCCCTTCTTCGATGCTGTCCTGGAACAGTTCGGCAGGTTCGGGCTGCCCGGGTGCGTGCGGCGGGTAGCCGTTAAAGTTCCCGGCATGAATGATGTGGAGATGGTGGGTTACGCGGCGGCCTGCCGCGGGGCCGGTGGCGTGCGCGAGGTCCGGCTCATCCGGGGATGGAGCGACCTGGAGGGTCTTTGCCTGGCGGAGGAGGAATCCCTGGCAGAAGCGGAGGTCGCACTGCTGCGGGAAAAACTGGAGCTGCTGGCCCGGGAAGAGTTCGCACCCTGCCTGGCGGCGGAGCGGATCGAACGGGAGAACATCCGCGCCGCCCGGGCGCAGGAGATGTTCAATTTCCTGGTGGCCGGCGACCTCATCGAGACGGTGGCGCGGCCTGCCGGGGAAGGGGCGTTTTTCTGGCCGATCCTGCGCGAAGCCGCCTCTCGGGTGGAGGAGCGGGAGCAGATCCTGGCCGGCGGGCTGCCGGCGGAGGTCCTCAGGGCAATTGCCGGGGAGCTGCTGTTCGACTGCCAGGTGCCCGCTGCCGGCGGCAAAGCTAGTGTCCTGGTGCCGCGCGTCCTGGCCCGGGCGGCCGTCGACGCCGCCAGCCGCCTGGCGGACAGTATGAAGGTGCGCAAAAGTGAGCTCCGTGTTGATACGGTGCTGGCGCGCCTTAAGCGCGAAGCAGAGGCCAGATGGCGGCAAATACGTTAGAAAACCCCCGGCTTCCGTGCCGGAACTGAATGTCTCCCTCAGCATGGGTGGAGCAATTGCCGGACGTGTTTTAATTGATGACGACCGCGACCTGGAACGGCTCATCAGCCTCGCTGACCAGCTTCTTTTAGAGGGCAAGCGCCGGGGTAAGAAGACGGCCCTGATCCGGTGTGCGGAAAACTTGTCTTTCATAACTGAAGGAAAAACGAACCACTGTAGTTCCAACGGGAATTGTGAGGAAGACGTAACCCGGCACTCAGAAGTCTGAGTGCCGGGTGGTTTACTTTTGCGCTTGCTCTGGTTTGCTAAATAACCGTTAAAACTGGCAGCACAAAGACCTTAAAGCCTTTACCGTCAAGCCGTAAGGAAAATTTTTTAAGCTCCGCCAGGATCCTTTCTTGATCGTCATCGCCGACTACCGCCGCTACGGCACAGTTGAACCCCGGCCATACCGGATCGTCCAGCCTGGGCTCACTGTTTTCCCCTTTGCCCAGTACCCTGTCCCATTTGGTAAAGCCCGTAACCCCCAGCGAATTGAGCATCTCCATTACGTCCTCGTCAAAATCCACATCATAGGTAATAAAAAGCAGCTTCATCACCGCACCCCTTTAGAAAACAGAACCTGGCAAAAACCGCAGATCCTCATGTGCAGGTCATCAGGAGAACTTTACGCTTACCTTTTGAATGCCGGCCGTCTTGCAGAGTTTTCTCTCCTCAAACAGGCAGTAAACCGTAGGGATCAGCACCAGGGTGACCAGGGTGGATACGGCCAGCCCTCCCATCATGGTGATTCCCAGCGGGTTCCATATTTCCGCTCCTACCCCTCTGGAAATGGCCAGCGGCAGCATGCCGAAAAACATGGCGGCGGTAGTCATCAGGATTGGTCTTAACCTGTTGCGCCCGGCATTGGTTATTGCTTCCCGTAAAGGCTGGCCCCTGCTTTGCAACAGGTGGGTATAGTCGACCAAAATAATGGCGTTCTTAACTACAATTCCGGTTAACATGATAATGCCCATGAAAGAAATCAGGCTTAAGGTCGTCCCGGTCAAATAAAAGGCGTAAAATACCCCCGTTAAAGCAAAGGGCACAGAAAACATCACGATCAAGGGATCCCGGAAATTGCCGTACAACGAGGCCATAACCATGTAAACAAGAACAATTCCCAGGACCAGCAACAGGCTGAGATCCTTAAAGGCTTTTTGCTGCTCTTCAACTTCTCCGCCGAAGTTGACTGAAATCCCCGGCGGTATATCCATATTTTTAAGAGCATCTCTGATGTCGTTGGTGATTTCCCCCAGAGAACGGCCGTACTTATCTGCCTCTACCTTGACGATCCGCTGGCGGTTTTTCCTTTCAATTTCTACAGGTCCCTCACCACATTTTATTTCGGCGATATTTTTCAATTTAATCATCCTGCCGTCGGGAGTAAAAATCGGCACTTCCGGCAAATTTTCCAGCTTGTTTTTGTCCGCCTCGCTCAGGCGGGTGAAAATATCAAAGCTATCGCCCGCATCGCGGAATTCGGTAGGATTATCGCCATAAAAATAGTTGCGGACCGTACCTGCGATCGTAGCAATGTTTAGCCCGAAAGAGGCTGCTTTTTCGCGATCCACCTCCACCCAGATTTCCGGCCGGGGATCTTTTTGACTGAGGGAAACATCCGCCGTGCCGGGGACTTCCTTAACAATCTTTTTCACCTGTTCGGCCACTTCGAGGTTCGTGTTCAGGTCGGGGCCCGCGACTTCAATGACGATTGGCTTTCCGCCGCCCATCATGAGCGAGGAAATCTGGCTCGTGGCAGTAACCTTCATCCGGCTAATGCCCGGTATTTTTTCCAGTTGTTCTCTTAATTTGCTGGCAATATCACTGGCGTTGCGCTCCCTCTTATCTCTGTCCACCAGTTTAAAACCAATCGTTCCCACGTTGGGTCCTTCGTCCATGCCCAGGGCCGCGCCGAATCCCTCTTCGCTCTGCCCGTCAAAAGCGTAAGAGTGCCTGAATTCCTCCGGTTTTACTATTTCACCAATGGTTTGCAGCATTTTTTCAATAACCCTGTTTGTTTCTTCTATTCTTGTTCCTTCCGGCAGGCGAAATTCAATGTTGACATCCCCGGAATCCATATCCGGTACAAAACTGGTGCCTATAAAAGGAACCAGGGCGAGGCTGCTGGCAAAAATCGAGACGGCCAGGGTAATTACGGTCTTTTTGTGGGCCAGGGCCCAGCTGAGGACGCGGCCGTAAGCATCTTCAATAAGAACCAGGTATTTCTCTACAGTTGTGTAAAATTTGCTCCAGAAGCTTTCTTTTGCCGCGGATTCTCTATTGCCGCTTCCCAGCCACTTTGCGGCCAGCATTGGCGTCATGGAGAGGGCAGTAAAAAGGGAAGCCAGCAGGGTCACGACAATCACAAACCCCAGTTCCTTAAAAAGCGTCCCTGTAATCCCCCCCACAAACATCAGCGGGACAAAAACCACCACGACCGTCATGGTGGAAGCCGTCACGGCCATGCCCACTTCGCTTGCACCATAAATGGCGCTGGTTTTCGGCCGGCCGCCGCGCTCCAGGTGGCGGGTGATATTCTCCAGGATCACAATCCCGTCATCGACCACCAGGCCGCAGGCAATGGCCAGCGACATCAGCGAAATCAGGTTTATAGTATGACCAAATAAAGAGAGCGGGATGAAAGCAGCCAGCAGGGAAAAGGGAATGGTCAGGGCGATGATGGCAGCCGCCTTAACTCTCCTTAAAAAGAGAATGGTTACGATTATTACGAGCAAAATAGCTCTTAATAATTCATCCTGTAAAGTTTTAACGGAACGTAAAATATCTTCGGAACTGTCCATTACGGTATTGACTTTCACGTCGGTGGGCAGGTTTTTTTCTATTTCTTTAAGTTTATCCCTGACACCCTGAACAACTTTTACGGTGTTTTTACCGGCCTGCTTTTGTAAAATAAGAACGATGGCCTTCTTCCCGTCCGCCCAGCCGTTAACGGTTTGTTCTTTATAGGCGTCTTCCACTTCGGCGACATCCTTAAGGTAAACAGGCCTGCCGCTAAAATAGCCGACGACCGTATTTTTTATTTCCTCTACGTCCCTGTACCTGGCCGGAATCCGGACAAAGTATTCCTGCGTGCCGGATTTTATACTGCCGGCCGGCAGGTTTAAGTTTTCTGCCGCCAGAACCTGTTTTACTTGTAACAAATTCAGGTGATAACCGTCTATTTTTTGAAGATCGAAATGAACATTTATTTGCCTCTCCATACCTCCGTACAGTTGAATGGCACCAACTCCCGGAACGCGTTTTAATTCGTCGGCAATCTTTTTCTCGGTCAGATAATAAAGCCTCGGCCAGCTGGTATCCCCGGTGACGGTCATGACCAGGATGGGGATGCTGGCGCTGCTGAACTTAAAAATTACCGGTTCTTCTGCATCGCCCGGCAGTTTCCTTTTGGCCAGATCCAGCTTGTCCCGTATGTCGTTGGTAGCTTCCTCCAGATCCGTGCCCCACTCAAACTTACAGGATACCAGGGAGAGATTATCCATGGACCTGGAGGTGAGCGTATCCAGGTTGTTTACCATATTGAGCTGATCTTCAATGTGCTTGGTGATTTCCGTTTCCACATCGGAAGCGCTGGCTCCCGGCCAGGCGGTCAGGACACTTACCACCGGCGGTTCGATGTCCGGAAGCAGATCGATGGGGAGCCTGGTTAGAGAAAGTGCTCCCAGAATAATTACGGCCAGGAAAAGCATTAAAGTGGCCACCGGCTGTTTAACAGAGAACTCAGGAAGCCTCACTGCCCGCAGCACCTCTTTCTTCTATAGAAACGCGTGCACCGTCATAAAGCCGGTTCTGCCCTCTGGTAACGACCAGATCTTTTTCAGTTAAACCATCGGTTATCTCGGTAATATTACCCTGACTGATGCCCGTTTTTACGTTTTTTAAGATTGCTTTGTTATCTTTAACGATATATACAAAATAGCTTCCCGTTCCCGGCATTTTATTCAGGGATTCGGTGGGAACTGCCAGGGCTTTCCGTTCGCCTAAATATAATTTAATATGGGCAAACATGCCGGAACGAAGCTTATACTCCTTATTGGGGATATGTATTTCAATCCCGGCTGTCCGGGTAGCCGGGTCGATGGTCGGGCTGATAACCGAGACAACCCCTTTAAAAACTTTTCCGGGAAAAGCATCTACGGTTACTTCTGCTTCTATCCCCTTTTTGAGATGGGGGAAGTCTTTTTCCGTTATGCTGCAGACGATTTTCAGCTCATCTTCCCGGGAAATGCGAATCACCGGTTTCGCCGTATCTGTCCGGTTCCCCTGCTCCACGTAACGGGCGGCTACAAATCCCGAAATGGGTGCATATATACTGTACTCGCGGTAAAGTACCTGCAGCTGGTTTAAAACTGCCTTCGCCTTTTCAACTTGCGCGCCCGCGAGTTTCTTTGATTCAACGGCAGCCCTGTACTGGGCATTTATATGATCCAGTTCCTGTTTGGATACAGCATTTGCCTGGTAAAGATTTTCCACACGCAGGCGGTCTTTTTCTAACAGTTCCAGATTCGCCTCGCTCTGCCTTAACCCGGCCTCCGCTGCAGCCAGGCCTGCCGTTGCCTCTTCAAGCTGGGCTTTTATGATATCATCTTCCAAAACAGCTATCAGGTCTCCTTTTTTAACGTAATCGCCGGTTTCTACGTATATTTTCTCAATAATCTCCCCCCCAATCTTGGGGTGAACGTCTACCACGGCTGCCGGTTTGATTTCTCCTGTCAGTTCCAGTACCCGTTGCAGGTTCGTTAATCTTGCTTCGGCCACCTGTACGGGTACGGTTTCCGTTTTGTTAACAGTAATCTTTTCCTTTTCACTATGCCGAACGTAATTAAAGGCAGCAAACCCAACAAAGAGCAAGATCAAGATAAAAGCAGTGATGATCCCTGTTTTGCTTTTGAGAGCCACCTTGTCTTCCAAAACGATAACCTCCTTCGCTGCCCGGCGCAAGATCCCCTCCGGCACCTTCGTGCAGGGGAAGCTGGCCGCCATCCGGTTAAATTCACCGTGGGTGCGTTTCCTCCGGGGCCGCGCGCCACTCCCTCTTCGGCGCGGCCATAAAACTCCTTAGCTGTGTAACAGATATATTCGTTCAAAGAAGATTTTCTCGATCAGGTCTGTGTCAACAGGATGTCTACCGGGGTCTTCCATCCAGCAAAAAAGAAAGGCATTGCTTATACTGTCAAGGGCCAGGGCCAGGTAATACGGGTCAAGCGGGCGGAAAATCTTCTTTTGAATGCCTTTTTCAAAAACAGCAGCCAGCTTCTGGATTAGCTGGTCATAGAAACTGCGCAGCTCAGTTTCTAACCCCCTCCTGACGTTAAAGCTCACGCCGGCACCCGACACTGAAAAGTAAAGCCGCACCGACAGGATGTTTTCCATAAAAAGTTTACATTTTGTTTTTAGAAAGTTTTTTACCCTGGCATATTCGTCCCCCTTTTCTTCCAGCGCTTTCGATAACGCAGAATAAAACAGCATTGCCGTCTGCATTAAAATCTCTTTATACAGCTCCTCCTTATTTTTGAAGAACTTGTAAAGAGTGCCCACGGCAAATTCTGCCCGTGCGGCTATTTCGTGCATGGAAACGTTATGATAACCCTTTTGCGAGAATAACTCCAGCGCAGCCTGCAGGATTTCCGCCCGGCGCTGCAGTTGTTCCCGCTCTCTTCTGGAAAGTTTATCCTTTTTCATTGTAGCCTCCAGGTAAATATGTAATTAAAAGTAAATATGTATGAAGCTGGCATCACAAAATAAACTTTAGATTCACTGTATAGCATTATGATTTTTTTGTCAAGCGCTACCCGGGAGGAGCTGGCCAGGGGGCAGCCATTCCGGTTGGACCAACTGCCGTCCGGGCACCCGGCGATGGGTGGGAGGGGTCAGAAAAGAAAGGTCCCGGGAAGGGCGGGTGAAATTGTCACCCGGGTGATGATTCCGGTACGGGGGAACCGGTGTAGATACCTGCTGAATCTTGACGCGGATTTTATACGAAAATATCGAATCTGGACAACATATGCCTGCTGTGTTATAATTTAGGCAATTAAATAAAGTGAACGGGTGCTCCCTGCCGCAAAAGGCAAGGATAGAGGGAAGTCAGTGAAAATCTGACGCGGGGCCGCCACTGTGAATGGGGAGTCCGCCACACAAAACCACTGGCCCAAACTAACTGGTGAGCTGTTACATCCAATGGCACGCTTGTTCAGCACTGAATGATGTAACAGCAGGGTTCAATCGTTGTCATCGGTAAGTGCCGGGCTGGGAAGGCGTGGTGGGGCAGTGATCCATGAGCCAGGAAACCTGCCCGTTCCTTTTCACCGCTTGTACCTACGGTCCATGGGGAGGTGAAAGAACTTAAGTAGTATGCTTTTACCCCTGCACCCGGACATGCAGGGGTTTTTAGTGTTTTAAAAATGCCAGATTGCAGGAATAGGTGCTTTATCCTGAGGGATAAGGCTTAAAGGGGTGATATGGTCCACTGTCTGGGGAGCCCCTTCAACTTATTTAAAGAAGCTTTGGGTGACTTGAGGGGGCCATGACCTGAGGACAGCAGAGGGCATGCCTATTCCACTCCTCATTATCTGTACGGGGGGAGCGGTGGAGCATGTCCTTTTTGTGTTCACGCAGTTACATTACCCCCCGGCACCAGGTTGGGGGGTTTTCTTTGTGCTGGTTGGGCGGGCCGAATACCCCGGATTTTGGTCGTAATGGCAAAGGGGGAGCTTAGCAAATATGTTTTTTGCTGGCCGGTGGAACACCGGAAGTTGAGGGAATTGGCGCAATTAAAGCCAGTGGAAAAACAAAAAGCCGAGGATGTGGAAAAGTGGCTGCAGGCGTTTTTACCGGCATTAAAGGGTCCTTTTGCGGACCGGCGGTGGATTAAGTATGTTTTACGGGAACTTGCCCGGCCCAATCTTTCTACCCTTATTTGCTAGCTTGTTTCCTGGTAAGCTCAAGAGGACCTAAAAGGCGGCGCAGTTAAGGGAGCCTTGGCGGCCGCGAACCCCGCAGGTGGCTCAATAGACTCCGGCAATATTTAAGCGCCTGACCGGCCAGAGGAAGGCAAATCCCTATCCCCCAAAGGGGTTTTAACCGCTCCCGGATGGATTTGGCAGTAATTTTGGTGAGCGGTGGACAGGTATAGGAAGGTGACACTTACCGTGTCCGTGTTAAAAATGCCTTATGATGAAAAATTGCTAAGTTCATTAGAATCAATCATTACCGGCGACCCGATTGCGGATACTCTTTACCTGGCTCTAAAACATAAATACTATTCAGTTTACTGTCATTGTGTAAATGTATCCTGTTGTACCTACCTTTTGGCTACTAAAATGGGCTTGCCGGAACAAGAGTGTTTGCGTTTAACTCTAGGTGCATTACTCCATGACATAGGCAAAATTAACATATCGCCAAAGATTTTATACAAACCTGGCAAACTAAATAAAGAAGAATGGTCTGTAATTAAAAGGCATCCTGTTAATGGCATTAATTTACTGAATGATTCCAAGCTTTTCCATATGGTTGCTGATGCTATTCGTTATCACCACGAAAGGTACGATGGCAGTGGATATTTAGAGGGGTTGTCCGGGGAAGATATACCGTTGTCTGCAAGAATCGTCAGCATCGGTGATTGTTTTGACGCCCTGGTATCTTTCCGGCCCTATAAAAAAATATTAAGTTTTGAAGAAGCAATTGAAGAACTAATAAAAAGCAAAAACACTCATCTGGACGGTCGATTGGTAGATATGTTTATATCCATAGCGCCAGATTTTTATAAACATCATTATCATCCTACGTACTTTCCCCTTAGCGTAGAAAACAGTAACAAAAACTACAGCAAATTTATTATTAACGAAGATAGTGAACTCGAAATTAATTGGGAAGAAATTTTAGATCAGTTGCCTGATATAGGAATAATATTGATAGACAGGGATGATCGTATCCTCTTTTGCAACAATTTTGCAGCAAAATTAAGAGATGTAGAACCGGGTGAATTGATAGGCAAAACCATAATTGATATACAACGCCCCCACAGAAGAATAGTGGTTAAAGAAAAGCTTGCCAAAGTCAAAAGTGGCCAGGCAAATGGGTGGGAGCGGTTAATGGCAAGAAAAGGCAGATACATTGAAAATAAATATATAAAAATAGCAGATGAAAAAGGTTGCTACAGTGGGATGCTAATGCTGACAATGGATGTTACTCAAAGAGAAAAGCTTCTTAGAATGCTGCTAATTAATCTGGAAAAATTAAGTATTCTAGCCCAAGCAAACATATTTTTGAAGAAAGTATTTGATCTGGAAGATACATTAAACAACACTGCAGCCTTAATTAGTAAGGTTTTGACGCTCGAGAAATTATGGCTCGTTATTATGAGAAATGGAGAAATAAATTGCTTTCAGGAAGGAGAACAGCCCCTCAATGATAACCAGCGAGAAGAACTCATTAAAAAATGTGAAAAATTGGTACAAAACGGCCTCCAAGAGGTAATAATAGAAAAATGGGCGGGAAGCAAGAGAATTTTTATATTTTTAGAATCAGGGGATGAATTTAAAGGTTTTTTGGTTGTCGAAACAAAAGGTACTGTGCATATAGGGCAACAGGAACAAGACCTGCTTAAAGTGATTGGAAACTATGTAGCATATGCGATAAAAAATTATTATTTATATCGCGAGTTGGAAAATTTGGCAATGAAAGATCAATTAACGAGAGTCTACAATAGGCAGTACTTAAACCTCATAAAGAACAATTTAAATGTGCAAAGCAAGTTTGCTCTTATAGTGGTGGATATAGATCGTTTGAAGTATATCAATGATAACTTTGGGCATCAAATGGGTGACTTGATTATTAAGGGTACGGCAGATATTTTAAAACAATCCATCAGGCAAAGCGATTGGATTATAAGGATGGGTGGTGATGAATTCTTAATAATAGTCACTGACTGCAATGAGGCAGAAGTGCTAAAAATAATCAACCGCATAAAAGGTAAAGTAGCTGCTTGGGAACATCCCATTGCTGGCTTGAGCTTATCTGTAAGTGTGGGATATGCTATGTCCAAGCGCGGGCTGAGCTTTGATGAGATTTTTACTCTAGCGGATAACAATATGTATGAGCAAAAAAGAGGTTATACCAGGCTTTTTTAGGATTAATTACTGAGGACAAGCGCCGGGGCGAGGGGACGGCCCTGATCTGGTGTGTGGAAAATTTGTCTTTTGTAGGGGAGGGCAATTCCTTGTGAGCATCTGGAGGATTTTTTCGGGAAGGAGTAGCGGTTTGATTTGATAACCCTCAACTGTAGGGAATTCCTGGGTCGACGAAATTCCTTGGAAAGGAGTCTGATTGGCGGTGGGCAGGCTTACAGATAGTTTTTCGTCCACGATGTCTAAGCTGATAGTAGCCTTTACAACGATTGCTTTGCTTCTTCTTTTTCTGGGAGGGTCACATTTCTATTTTCTGGCAAAGATCAACGCCCTGGATCGGGAGGTGGAGCACGCGGACCAGGTTGTGATGGAGACTCATGCATTACAACTGTCTGTTGCGGACCTTTTAATGCCCCCACACGATTACTTGATTACCGGCTCCCTTGAAGAACGCGAAAATTTTAAAGTATTGCGGACTGAAACCGAAAATATACTGGCACGACTCCAGAGTTTGGATCCGGATTCTACTGCTGATATTTCACTAATTGAACAGGATTTACAAGCAATTTGCGAAACTGCGGAAGCACTTTTGGGTTTAAGGGATCCGGTAGGTAACAAAGATGTGGGCCACCTAATGGAAGAGATGGACGCTAAAGAGCAGAAGCTGATAAATGACATGTCCCGGTTTTTGACGCACGCTTCTGAGGTTAAACAAAATGCCAGTCTAACAAAATTCAGAACTGTGAGAGCGATTAGATTCTGGGAGATATTACTGCTAGGTGTGGTATTAATTCTTGTACTAATTATAGCTATATATTCCAAGCGTAATATCGGCATGCCACTTTTAAAATTGCAAACGGTAATTAATCAGGTGGCGTCTGGTGACCTTACTGGCGGCAGCTTGCTGGCTAATACGCGTGATGAATTCGGCAGTTTAGCGAGGGCGGTTAATCAGATGATTCAGAATCTAAAGGATATCGCTTACAGGCTGACCGGAAAGGCGCGGGAACTGACGGAGCAGATGCTGCAGATCAGCAGCGGCACGGAGCAGACAGCTAGTGCGGCGACCAGTGCTGCTTCGTCTGTCAGCAAGGTCGCGGCTTTAGCGGAACAGGTTTCGTCTGCCATCCAGAACCTTTCAGACACGGCCACGCAGACGGTGCAGCATGCGCGGGCGGGACAGGAGGGCCTGGATAAGGTGGTGGCGCAGATGGCCGCGATCCAGCAGGCGACCCGGAACATGGTGACGGCGATGGAACGGCTCGGGAAGAAGTCGGGGGAGATCGGCGCGGTCGTCGAATTGATCACCCAGATTGCCGACCAAACGAACCTGTTGGCGCTCAACGCGGCGATTGAGTCGGCGCGGGCCGGCGAGCAGGGGAAAGGCTTTGCGGTAGTGGCTGAAGAGGTTCGACGGCTGGCGGAACAGTCGGCCAGCGCGGCCAAGAAAATTTTCGGCCTGATAGAAGCGGTGCAGGAGGAGGCAAAGACAATGTCGGCAATGATGGATCAGAACGCCCAAACGGTGTCGGAGGGGACGGTGCTGACCAGCGAGGTAGTCCGCAACTTCCGAGAGATCATCCAAGCGGTGGAAGACCTGAACGGCCAGTTCAAGGAGATCGCGCGGGCTACACAGGAGGCAGCTGGTGGTGTAAGTAACATCACCGCTGCGGCGCAACAGCAGACGGCAACGATGCAGGAGATGGCCTCCTCGACCCAGCAGTTGGCGGCAATGGCTGAAGAACTTGAGGGGCTGGCGCGACGCTTTAAAGTGGCCTAGGGCGATTACTAGCAGTTTTAGGGAAGGAACTTTTTAAAAAACGTCGAATAAAAAATAAAAAACGTACGGAACTTTTGATGGCAGAAAGCCGGAGCTTTCCTGTCTGAACCCGGGTTTGAAACTGCGGATTATTAATTAGGCCACGAAGGCTGGTTCTCTAGCTATTTGGAGAGGAGCCTTTGTGGCCTTAATTTTTGGGGGAGGGAATATTTGTGAATGTTCTCCCGGCCGGTGAACCCCCTTTGTTGTCAACGGTTTATCCTTTTTTAGAACGCTTTTTCCCCGAACTTGCTGTTTTCCCGGAATTACTGATGCACAGTGTGCGCACGGCAAAGTATGCCTTTCGATTGAGTTGCTTCCTCGGGCTCGGCAGCCCCCGGCTCCTTTTTTGGGCCGGAGCCCTGCATGACGCAGGCAAACTGCTGGTGCCCCGTCATATTTTAGAGAAGCCCGGCCCTTTGCTGGAAAGCGAGTGGAAAATTATAGTGCGGCACCCCCTGTGGAGCTTTGAACTGGTGGAAAGCAGGTGCCGCGGGATCCGGGGCCTGGGGGGTATCCTGGCTGCAGTCAAAGCGCATCATGAGTCCTGGGACGGCACAGGCTATCCCGAGGGCCTGAAAGGTAACGGTATTCCCCTGGAGGCGAGAATTCTAGCCCTGGCCGACGTGTTTGATGCTCTAACCTCTCCCCGGCCCTACCGTTCTCCCCTGAGTTTGGGGGAAGCTCTTAAAGTGATGGCAGAAATGGGGGGTAAAAAACTGGATCCCCACCTGTTTCAAAAAGCGCGGGTTTTCCTGGCCCGTTTTAAGGAGGAAGCGGTTTGATGTCAGGGAGTGGGAGAAGGCGCAGTATAATTCAGGTATTTACCGTATGGTTCTTTACCCTTGCCCTGGTTCCCACCTTGCTGGCTGTTTATGCTACGGCCAAGTACCTCACCTTACAAACCGTTGCCTGGGCAAATAGATACCTGACCCAGATGGCTTTATACGAAAGCCAGATTATTTCCCTTTCCCTGAAGCACACTCTGGGAGAAGATGGATTTTTCTTCTCTTTCCAGGGAGAGAAGATTGCAGCCAGTAAAGGCGGGCTGGTAAAAAGAATAGACCCGGCTCAACTCGGGCCTTTGTTTCCGGTGGAACCGGAGCCTGCCCAAATTTTTGCCCCCAAATTTCTTTTTGGATTTGGTTACCAGCCCAAACTGCGGCTCAGGGAAATGCCGGTCATTTACCTGGAAGATAGTAATGGCGCTGTTCTTTATCTGGCCGGGAAAAGAGAAAAATCCTCCTCCGGGGACAGGTTATTGCTTAAGGCCTTCGGATTAAAAGAAAACCTGGAGGTTGGCGCGCCGGTGCCGGGAACCAATCTCAGGGTAAGGGTTTGGGCTTCAGTGGGAGGACTTGTGGAGGAACCTTTGCGGCAATTGTGTGTTCCTCTCGGCGGTACACTTATCCTGGTGATATTACTGTCAACCCTCCTTTATCCCCTGGCTGCGGCACAAATAGTATATCCCTTGAAAAATCTGGCTGAACGCTTGTCCCGTTTCGATCCGGCAAAAAAAGAGGATATCTTTGCAGGCAGCAAATTTCAGACCAGTGAGTTGGCCGGGATTGCTTCTTCCTTTAACAATATGGCCTTACGGGTACGGGACACTCTGTCCGAACTGGAGCAGAAAGTAAAAGAACTGGAGGAAAAAAACGAACTCCTCCACCAGGCCCGGCGGCGGCTGGAATGGCTGGCCAGCTATGATCCCCTTACAGGCGTTCTAAACCGCAGGTCTTTTATGGAGCGATGTTTGTATTTAATCAGGGAAGCGGGGGGCGAATTTCCCCACGTGGCCGTCTTGATGATGGACGTGGATAATTTTAAAACCATAAATGATTGTTACGGGCATCCGGTGGGCGATATGGTCCTGAAAAAAGTAGGGGAATTGTTGAGACATCAGGTCAGGAAGGATGATCTGGTGGGGCGGTACGGGGGTGATGAATTTGTCCTGTTCTTTCTCGTTAACCAACCGGGAGAATTTAATGTCCTTGCCCGGCGCATTTTTACCTCTCTTTGTTCTGCGCTGGCTTCCGTGTCGGAACCGGATCTGAATGTCTCCATCAGCATGGGTGGAGCAATTGCCGGACGTGTTTTAATTGATGACGACCGCGACCTGGAACGGCTCATCGGCTTCGCTGACCAGCTTCTTTTAGAGGGCAAGCGCCGGGGTAAGAAGGCGGTCCTGATCCGGTGTGCGGAAAATTTGTCTTTTGTAAGAGAGAGTGATTCCTTATGAACTGCTGGTAGATTTTATTTAAAAAAACTAGTTTAATTTGATAAAATTCCCAGCAGTAGGGAATTCCCGGGTTGACGGTATTCATTTAAAAGGGGGCCGTTTTTTATGCCGGCCCCCCTCTTAAAAATTAATGCTCATGCTCGTGAACATGGTGTTCGTGGTTGTGCATCTCTTCTTCTCCCGGCAGATGCTCGTGTTCGTGGGTATGCGTTACCGCCGGATGAGTGTGTTCGTGAGCGTGAGTTGTTTCCCCGTGCGCATGTGCATGCGTGTGGGTTACCGCCGGGTGAGTGTGTTCGTGGGCATGCTTGATTACCTCGGTCATAAATCATCCCTCCTCCAGGAAGATTTTTCTGCCGTCCGTCGGCAGATATTCCTCCTCAAAATTTTAACCTACAGATAGATGGTAAATCAAGTTGTTTCGCAAAATTTTTCTAAGGTTTACCTTTAATTCCAGGGTGCGTGTCCAAAAAGGATTGGACTCAAGATAACACAGGCTTAAGGAGAATTAAAATGGTAGTTTGCAGCACTACTGTGCCTATACAGGAAGATCTTTCTTCAAAAGGGATACCAGGTCCTGCAAAAAATCCCCGGGTGTACCGGCTGCGAAATCCACTTTCCCTTCCCAGTCTTCATTCAGGAAGTGCTTATCAAAACTTAACAACCAGTCCACCTTTGCTGTCATGGCCGCTGCCATTGTGGGGGCGTCCTTTTCGTTAATCAACGATTTGACCCGTTCCAGATCGTAATCATCAGGATCTGCCATTTTAAAGGGCAATGCCTTAAACAATGTGTGGAAGTGGTCCATACAACCGGGCAACTTTTTCTGCAAGTTCCGGAATACTTCACTTACAACAGTCTCAGAAACGTACGGAGTGATTATCCCCAGTTCAACCAGGGCAAGCACCTCGTGCGAACCGCCGGTTCTCGACGCCAGGCCGGCAATAATCACGCTGCTGTCCAGGAATACTTTAATCTGTTTCATATTTGTGAGTACCCTCTCTTAATTCCGCCAGCAGCTGCTTCAAGTCCACATTTTATTGCAAGATTGACTTTTCCCTTTTAATTTGGTAGGATGGGTTATGAACGGAAGTTGAGTAATTTTTAACCCCGTAGTGAAGACGGGAACGAGGCGCACCAGTTTTTGGAAAATCACATAAGGGCAGGTAAAAATAAACGGCCACGGAGGCCCGGGTGTCCTTTTTTGGAGAAAAGGGGGGGCGTGGCTTTATTGTTTTTTTGAACCATAGTGTTCACAAGTTAAGTTAATTTAAAGAAGGTGATCGCTTTTGGAACTAGTTCCTGTTGGGGTAATCCACAGCCCTTACCGGGTGCCCGGCGAGGCGCCGCACCAGGGGCGTTTTTCCGACCAGACGGCGGAGCTGGAGATTTACCCCCAGTTTATGGAAGGTTTAAAAGATGTGGAACATGCAACCCACCTGATTGTGCTTTACTGGTGCCACCTGGCGCGCCGGGACACACTGCAGACAAGAACGCCCTTTGGCCCGGAAATACGCGGTGTTTTTGCCTGCCGCTCACCTTCCCGGCCCAACCCCATTGCCTTCTGTGTGGCGGAGCTGCTGGAGGTGAAGGAAAACCGCCTGCTGGTGCGTGGGGTCGACGCGCTGGACGGGAGCCCGCTTATAGACATAAAACCGTATTCTTCTGATGTGGACAGTGTTTGAAACAAAAGTAAGGCGATAAAATTTGGGTCAGGAAGGCCCTTTTGCCGGCCTGAAGGCCGGAAGGGGGCCTTTTTGCATTTTCAAGGAACTACGGATGGGAGGTTTTTTCGATGCCCAAAATCATGATCTGCGGCCGGGGCGGCAGCGGCAAGAGCACGCTGGTTACCTTGCTGGCAAGAGCGCTTGCTGAACGGGGAAAGGTGCTGGTGGTGGATACTGACGAATCGAACCTGGGCTTGGATAAAATGCTGGGCCAGACGTCGCCGGCGATGACTTTAATGGGTTGCCTGGGCGGTAAACCCGCGGTACGCGATAAGTTGCTGGCCTCCATTCAGAAAAAGGGTGACGAAAACACGGGCTTCTTCGCGGACGGTTTAAACCTGGCCAGCTTGCCCCCTGAATGTACTGGTGGGGAGTGGCCGTTGCGTTTCCTGCGTATTGGTAAAATTGAGCGCAGTTTGGAAGGTTGTGCATGTCCCATGGGGGCGGTGGCCCGCTCGTTTTTAAAGCAGTTGCGGGTTGATCAAGACGAGTGGGTGCTTGTGGATACCGAAGCCGGGGTGGAGCACTTCGGCCGGGGAGTTGTAGAGGGTGTGGACCTGGTGGTGATGGTTGTTGATCCCTCGTACGAAGCGGTCCTGCTGGCAGAACGGGCCAAAACTTTAGCAGCGGAAGTAAGAAAAGATTTTATAGCCGTTTTAAATAAGGTCGATGCCGTGACGGAACCTTTTCTCCGCCGTGAGCTGTCTGAGAAAGGTATTCCGGTGCGGGGCGCGTTTGGTTTTTCGCCGGAAATCATGGAAGCCAACCTGGTAGGCAATCCGCTGCCGGCGGGAAACTATCGGGAACAGGTAAAGGAGTTGCTGGCTTCCCTCGCAATTTAAGATTTTAAAACATTACTCCGGCCTGATTAACAAGTGGTGATTGTCGTCCCTAGAAATTATTTAACTTGGCTGAAACAAGGGAGGAGAAAGGATGCGCACGAAAGCATTGAAGGCAGGGTTCCTGCTCATTGTACTGCTGATTACCCTGGTTGTCCTGGGTGGGTGCGGTGCTAAAACAGCCGGGCAGGATAAGGCTGCGCCGCAGAAAGCCGTTGTCACCGACCTGGCCGGCCGGCAGGTGGAGGTTCCCGTTCCGGCAAATAAGGTGGTGGCCATCGGCCCCGGCGCGTTGCGGCTGGTTTGCTATGTCAACGGCGCGGATAAGGTGGTGGGTGTGGAAAACCTGGAAAAAAGACAGCCCACCGGCAGGCCGTATATTCTGGCCCATCCCGAATTAAAGGATTTGCCCACCATTGGCCAGGGAGGGCCCGATTCCACCCCGGATGCGGAAAAGCTGGTCAGCGTCAAGCCGGACGTAATTTTTGTCGCTTACCTGGTGGATAAGGCCAAGGCCGATGATCTCCAGGCTAAGACCGGGATTCCGGTGGTGGTTTTAAGCTACGGGAAGCTGGCCACCTTTGACGAGGACGTTTATAAGTCCCTTGAGCTGATTGGCAAAATTACCGGCAATGAGGAAAGGGCCCGGGAAATAGTTGATTACCTGCAAAAATGCCAGCAGGACTTGCATGAGAGGACGAAGGACATCCCTGAAGACAAAAAACCCGGGGTCTACGTGGGCGCCCTGGGCATGAAGGGAGTGCACGGCATCGAGAGCACCCAGGCCAAGTATCCGCCCTTTGTAGCTGTCAACGCCCGGAATGTGGTTGACGAGACGGGTAAAACGGGAAGCGTCATGATCGACAAGGAAAAGCTCCTGAGCTGGGACCCTGATATCATTTTCATCGATGAAGGGGGCCTCTCCCTGGTGCGGGAAGACTACAAGAAAAACCCGCAGTTTTACCAGTCCCTGAAGGCGGTCAAAGCAGGCCGGGTTTACGGCCAGATCCCATATAACTACTACACCACGAACATCGACACCGCCATTGCCGACGCCTACTACGCCGGAAAAGTGATTTACCCCGAACAATTTAAAGATATCGACCCGGCCCAAAAGGCCGATGAGATTTACCATTTCCTTTTGGGCAAACCTGTATATGAACAAATGGCGAAAGATTACGGTGGATTTAAAAAGCTGGATCTTGCCGGTCCGTAATACCCGGGGAGTTCCTGTGTTCGGAGCGAGCCGGACAATTCCAGCCCGATGGTAAATGATGGTAAACCTCTATTTTCGTGGGTGATAAAAAATATGCGACAGGTAGCGATCCCGGAAAGTTACCTCAAGTATACCCAGAGAAAAGTTTTCATCATTTGCCTGCTTGTCCTTTTAACCGCCCTGCTGGGTGTATATGCCATCAACGCCGGGTCGGCGGAGCTTTCACCGGCCCAGGTGCTGCTGACCCTGCTGGGCAAAGCGGAGGGACGTTTAAATATCATTATCTGGAATATCCGGTTGCCCCGGGTGCTGGCGGCGGTTACTGCCGGGGTCGGCCTTTCCGTGGCGGGTTGCGTGATGCAAAACCTCTTGCGAAACCCCCTGGCGTCCCCTTTCACCCTGGGCATTTCGCAGGGCGCGGCCTTTGGCGCCGCCGTGGCCATCATTGCCCTGGGGGCGGGGAGCACCCACAGCACCAGCGCTGATGCAGTCATCATCAACAACCCCTACCTGGTCACCATTTCCGCCTTTGTGGGGGCGATGGCGACGACCCTGGTGGTCCTCTTCCTGGCTCAGGTCAGGGGGGTCACTCCCGAAGCGATGGTCCTGGCGGGGGTGGCCCTGGGCTCCCTTTTTTCAGCCGCCACCATTATCCTGCAGTTTTTTGCCAGCGACGTGCAGGTGGCTTCGATTGTTTTCTGGACCTTCGGCGACATCGGCCGGGCTTCCTGGCGGGATCTGGAAATTATGGCCGCGGTAACCGGCACCGCGCTGCTTTACTTTATGGCCAACCGGTGGAATTACAACGCTCTGGACGGCGGGGAGGAGACGGCCAAAGGGCTGGGTGTTGATGTGGAGAGAATCAGGTTGACCGGGATGTTCGTGGCCTCCCTGGTCACGGCGGTAATTGTTTCGTTTCTGGGCATCATCGGCTTCATCGGCCTGGTCGGCCCGCACATGATGAGAAGGGTGCTGGGCGGCGACCACCGTTTTTTAATCCCGGCTGCCAGCGTAATGGGAGGGCTTTTGCTGCTTGCTTCCGATACCCTGGCCAGAACCATTATTTCCCCGGTTGTTTTGCCGGTGGGGGCGATTACCTCCTTTATGGGTGCCCCCCTGTTCCTTTACCTTCTCTCCAGGGGGTACGGCAAAAGATGATCTTGTCGGTAGACGGAGTGGAATTCAGTTACAGCAGCCGGCCCGTGTTAAAGGATATCAAATTTGAAGTCAACAGGGGGGAATTTTTTTCTATCCTGGGCAACAACGGCGCCGGTAAGTCCACCCTGCTCAAGTGCCTGAACAGAATTTTAAAGCCGCAAACGGGGACAATTCTCATTGAAAAAGAAGACCTGTTTGCGCTCAGCCCCCGGGAAGTTGCCCGCCGCCTGGGGTACGTGGCGCAAAGATACGAAAGCACCCGGTTTACGGTCTTCGACGCCGTGCTTTTGGGCAGGAAACCCCACATCAAGTGGGGTACAACCGCAAGAGACCTGGAAATCGTCCGGAATGTTTTGAGCATTCTCGGCCTGGAGGAGTTTTCCCTGCGCTACCTGGATGAATTGAGCGGGGGAGAGCTGCAAAAGGTGGTCATTGCCAGGGCCCTGGCCCAGGAACCCCGGGTTCTTTTACTGGACGAACCCACCAGCAACCTGGATTTGAAAAATCAATTCGAGGTTTTGAAAACGGTGAAAAGTGCGGCCAGGGAACAAAACATTGCGGCGGTGGTGGTAATGCACGACCTTAACCTTGCTTTGCGGTTTGCAGATAAATTCCTGCTCCTGAAGAACAGGACCGTCTTTGCTTGCGGGGGGATGGAAATCATGACTCCGGAAAACATCGCCGGCGTCTACGGTGTTCCGGTAGCGGTGGAAAGACTGGCGAACATACCTGTAGTCGTACCGTTGTAACAGCCCGGGGGTAGTCCTTATGGTTTTTTTTTGAGGTAGTGAAAAGGAGGTGGTTTTTTGCATTTATTTTCGGTTGGTGACCGCGAGTTTTGGGAGAAACTCTGGCAAGATGCACGGGAAAACTCGCCGTTAACAAGGCGGCGTTGCCGTAGCGAGAAAGAGATGGTGGAAAATTGGAACCGGCGCGCCAGATGGTTTGCCCGGCGTACCAGCAATGGTAGGGGCCAGGACAGAAGAAAAATGGTGCTGGATATGCTGGAACGGGAAGGAGCGCTTGGACCTGAGGTCAAAGTGCTGGATATCGGGGCCGGGCCGGGTAACTATGCCATCCCCATGGCCCGATTGTGCGAGCAGGTAACCGCCCTTGAACCTGCCGCCGAGATGGTAAAAATATTGGAAGACAGGGCAAGGGCCGGGCAGGTAGAAAACATTACTATTATTCAGCGAACCTGGCAGGAAGTGGAGGTGGAAAAAGACGGGCTGGCCGGCCGGTTTGATCTGGTGTTTGCCTCGATGACACCCGGGGTGCGGGACCCGGAAACACTGCAAAAAATGCTTGCAGCGTCAAGGAAGTTTTGCTACTTGAGCGCTTTTTCCGGAAAACGTTGGGAAAAGGCGCACCGCGAGCTCTGGCAACGGTTCTTTGGTGAAGACATGGGCGATAATCCGGGAGATATAATTTACCCGTTTGGTTTGCTCTATGCCATGGGTTACCGGCCCAGCCTCAAATTTTTTACCGTTAACCGGGTGGAGGAAGAACCGGTGGAAAAAGCAGTGGAGAATTTGGCAAGATTTTTCTGGAGCTATATGGATATCACTCCCGATGTCAGGCGGACGTTATGTATCGAGGTGAAATAGTGGAAACGGGAGTGTCTTTCGAAATATTCGAAAACCCGGAACATGTTTACACCAGAAAGCTCTTGAGGGAAGCTTTCAGAGATTTGGTTTGATTGAATGCTTCCGCTGGTGTCCCGGGGGTGGTCATGGGCGGCAGCGGTCCCACTGTTTTTGGCCTGTGCCGGGATGGGGGGAAGGCCCGCCGGGTGGCCGGACGGCTTCACCCGGGGCTGGGGCGGCTTTTGCACACCCGTTTTTTGCAGCCAGGCAGGTTCAGATAGTTTGCGCAAACTGCTGTGTTCAGGTAAAATAATGAAAAAGCTGCGGATTAAGGCAACGGAACCAAGTACGCAGGGGAATGGAGGTGCGAAAAATGAGAGCCGTCCCGGGTGAGCTGGCGGCCGGCCGGCAAAGGTATACCTACGAAGACTACTGCCGCCTTCCGGAAGGGTCACCCTATCAACTGATTGGGGGAGAACTGGTCATGACACCCTCGCCCACACCATACCACCAGATGGTGTCCATGAAACTGGAATTAAAAATGGCGGGTTATGTCCTGGAAAAGGGACTGGGCATTGTTTTAGACGCTCCCGTCGACGTCTATCTGGAAGAAACGGAAACCTACCAGCCGGACATAATTTATATTTCCAACGAAAGGCTGTCCATAATCGAAGAGAAGCGGATTAATGGCGCCCCGGACCTGGTGGTGGAAATCCTTTCCCCCGGTACCGGTTATTACGACCTGCGGACCAAGTATAAGGTTTACGAAAAGAGCGGCGTCAGGGAATACTGGATCGTTGACCCCCATAGTAAATCGGTCCAGGTTTTTTGCCTGAAGGGCGGTAAATATGCCCTGGACCAGGAAGTGGAGCAGCAGGGGGAGGTTCAGTCCCGTGTGATCGCCGGATTTGTAGTACAGGTGGAAAGTATTTTTTAAAAAGTTGACACGATCCCGGGGCCACCTTGCCCGGCAAGGGCGGGAACCCCGGGCCGGCCTGTTCCCGTTTGCTTCGCCTTCAGCCTCCAAACGCTCTTCCATCCTTTCCTTTAACAGCTTACCCAAACTCATGCCCTCTCTTTTGCGGTCGTCCCAGGTCGGTGGCTTCTCCCGGCCCGGCAGAGGCTGGGGCGGATCCAGCTTCCTGTCTAATGCGTTTCACCTCAAGCCTTTCCTATCCCTGGCTGTGCACGGCAACTGGAACATCATCCTGACCATGCTCATAGCGGCCTCCTTAGGAATGGACGGGCGACAGTGAAAAAGACAAAAGCGGGCTGCAGGGAAAAATAGCCCCGGCGACGTAAAACTATTGGTAAAACCGAAAGGGAGATATTGCCCGTGCTTGAAGTGCTGGCCTGTGCCAAGATAAACCTTACCCTGGACATTACGGGTCTTTTGCCCGATGGTTACCACGAGCTGGAAACAGTAATGCAAAGCGTAGCCCTTTGTGACCGGCTGGTGTTTTCCCTTCGCCCGCAGGGCATTGAGCTCCAAACCGACAGCCCCTTTATACCTGCCGGTCCGGAAAATCTGGTTTACCGGGCGGCGGAGCTTTTGCAAAGGGTTACCGGGTGCCGTCAGGGGGTGCATATTTTTCTATCCAAAAACATCCCGGCGTCCGCCGGCCTGGGTGGCGGTTCCGCCGATGCGGCGGCCACCCTGGCGGCCTTGAATCAACTCTGGTCCCTGGGCCTCTCCCGGGAGGAGCTGTTTGGTTTAGCCGAAAAGCTGGGGGCGGATGTACCCTTTTGCCTCGCAGGAGGTACCGTTTTGGCCCGGGGAAAAGGGGAGTTGCTTACTCCCCTGAAACCCCTCCCCCCTCTGGGAGTGGTTCTGGTCACCCCACCCCTGGCCGTATCTACGGCCCAAATTTACCGGGAGTATGACCGCCTTTTGCCCGGTGTTCATCCAGATACCCCTGCCATGGTGACGGCTATTGAACGCCGGGATATCATGGCGGTGGCCGCCCTTTTGGGGAATATACTGGAGCCGGTAACTGCCACCCTTTACCCACAGGTTTACGTGGTAAAGAAAGCCCTGAAAGCGGCCGGTGCCCCGGGGGTCGTCATGAGCGGCAGCGGTCCTACCGTTTTTGGCCTGTGCCGGGATGAAGGGGAAGCCCGCCGGGTGGCCGCACGGCTGGACCCGGGGCTGGGGCGGATTTTGTACACTCGTTTTTGCTGCCATGCAATAAAACTTGCAGTAATTACTGGCTGCAGGTAAAATATAAGTGTTATGACCAGAAAAAGGGGTGGCGGCCGTGGAAGAAACGAGACTCATTCCAATTAAGCTGGATAATTATAAGCCTTTAAGGGAACTGGTTTTTGAATCCTTGCGGGAGGCGATTATCCAGGGCCGTCTGAAACCCGGGGAACGGTTAATGGAAATCCAGCTGGCTGAAGAAATGGGGGTAAGCCGCACTCCCGTGCGGGAGGCCATCCGTAAGCTGGAACTGGAAGGTTTTGTGGTCATGGTGCCCCGCAAGGGAGCCTATGTAGCGGGAATTTCGGTAAAGGATATTGTCGACGTCTTTGAAGTGCGGGCGGCACTGGAAGCGCTGGCCGCCGGCCTGGCCGCTGAGCGGATTACCGAAGAGGAGCTGGAGGAGCTGGAACGGGCACTGGTGAAGACATACGAAGTCAGCAGCCACGACCTGGAGGCACTGGTTGAAACGGATACCAGATTCCATGAGCTCATTTACAAGGCCAGCCGGAACGAAAGGTTGGTTCAGATCATCACCAACCTGGCGGATCAAATTCAACGCTTCCGGGCCACTTCTTTAGCCCAGCCGGGTCGAACCAAGCATGCCCTGGAAGAACACAAGCAAATTGTGGAAGCCATTAGTGAACGTAACGTGGAGCTGGCCCAGATCCTGGCGCGGGAGCATATTGAGAATGCCGAACAGAGCCTGTTGAACGCCCTGGGGGAGGCAAAGGAATAATGGTGGATGCGGTGGTTCTGGCCGGCAGTCCCAATAACGGGCCGCTCAAGGAATGCAGCCCGGTACCCTACGAGGCGCTCATTCCTATTGGCTCCAAAGCGATGGTGCAATACGTAGTGGAAGCATTGGCCCGGACCAGGGGGGTAGGCCGGATTGTAGTGGTCGGGCCCAGGGAGGAGCTGGTGAATCACCTCAAAGATGACCGGGTGCGGGTTGTTCCGGCGGGCAGCAGTCTTCTGGAAAACGTCCAGCAGGGATTGGAAGAGTTGCCGGGTGCCCGCCGGGTGCTGCTGGTCAGCTCCGACATTCCCCTGATCACCCCCCGGGCCATTGAAGATTTCCTGGAACTCTGTCAGGATCAAGAGGCGGATTTGTACTACCCCATTGTGCCCAGGGAAGCTGTGGAAAGCCGTTTTGCCGTTCCCGTACGGCGGACATACGTCAGTCTTAAAGAAGGTGTTTTCACCGGGGGCAACCTGTTTTTACTTAATCCGGAAGTGGTTTCCCGTTGTTTGCCCCTGGGGCAGCAGCTGGTGGCCGCCCGGAAAAGCCCCCTGCGCCTGTGCCGCCTGGTAGGCCTGGGCTTTTTGATTCGTTTTCTTTTGCACCGGGTTACGCTGGAAGAAGCCCAGGCGCGGGTTTCCCGCCTTCTGGGCATCCGCGGGGTGGTGGTGATCAGCCGCTACCCGGAAGTGGGTGTGGATGTGGACAAACCCGTGGATCTGGCCCTGGTGATCAGAACGCTGCAGCAGGCCTCGTGAGGTTATAAGGATTCGGGGGCCGGGGCCACCGCCCCGGCCCCCTGTTCCGGGAAGGGTAGGGAGTGGAAAGGAGATAAATTTTTTCTCTATCTGAAATGGAAAAATGCAGGAATTTTTACATTCGTGGAGAAAACAGGTTTATAGATACGGGTAGGTAGGTTCGCACTGCCCGGTGATCTAAAGAAGGCAGTTGGGGTTTCAGGAAGGTGGTGAGGGAGTGGTTGTTACGGATGTGCGGGTGCGCAAAATTCTCCCCGAGGGAAAAATGAAGGCCATTGTATCGGTCACCCTGGACAATATGTTTGTTATCCACGATGTCAAGGTAGTGGAGGGAAACAAGGGCTTATTTGTGGCCATGCCCAGCCGCAAAACCCCTGACGGTGAGTTCCGGGATATAGCGCACCCCATCAATTCTTCAGCCAGGGCTATTATTGAAACCGCGGTGTTGCAGGCCTATGAACAGGCCATCTAGCCTTTTCAATCCAGGGCTGACTAATGAGGTGTTGTGTTTTTTGTAAAGCAGAGCATAGTTAAGGACCTGCACTTTCCTGTGGCTCACTATGCTCTCTTTTTGTGCGAAAAGTATAAAAACTGTCCGGCGAAAAGGAAATTCGCGTTTTTTGTTGAATCTTGTTGATCAGGATTAAGAACTGTTTTTTAAACGGCGGGGCTGCCGGTGGCAGCCCCTTCACGCGATCCCTTTAAAAGGCAAGGGGGAGCCTGATGTCACTGGCGGCCGTAATTCTGGCGGCAGGTAAGGGTACGCGGATGAAATCCGACCTGCCCAAGGTGATGCACAAGGTTTGTGGCCGGCCCATGATCGAATACGTCCTGGATGCGGTCCGGGGGGCCGGGGCAGAGGAAATCGTGGTTGTGGCCGGTTTTGGCGGCGATCTGGTAGCCCGTACCGTCCAGGACCGGGCGAAGGTGGTCTACCAGCAGCAGCAACTGGGTACGGCTCACGCCCTGCTCCAGGCCGCCCCCCTGCTGGCCGACTTTCCCGGTACCATTCTGGTGGTCTGCGGGGACACTCCGCTGGTAACCGCCGGGACTTTGGCCCGGCTGGTGGCGGCCCATGCCGCCGCGGGAGCCAGAGCCACCGTCCTTACCGCCTGCCTGGAAAATCCCACCGGTTACGGCCGGGTGATCCGGGACGGGGAGGGGCGGGTGCAAAAAATTGTGGAACAACGGGACGCTACCCCCGGGGAACTGGCGGTGAGGGAGATAAATACGGGCATTTATTGTTTTTCCGCGCCCGGGCTCTTTGCCGCCCTGTCCACCCTCAGCAGGGAAAACTCCCAGGGGGAATATTACCTCACCGACATTATTGGCCATTACGTGCAGCAGGGTGAGCCCGTAGCCGCGCTGACGGTGGAAGATGCCCGGGAAGTGGAGGGGGTTAACGACCGGCGGCAGTTGGCGCTGGTGGAAAGTTACCTGCGCCGGCAGATAGTGGAAGAGCTGATGCTCTCCGGTGTGACGGTAATGGATCCCGCCTCCACATTTATTGATCGGAATGTTAGGATCGGTCGCGATACGGTGATCTACCCCTTTACCATGATCGAGGGGGATACCATCATCGGTGAGCATTGTATCATCGGCCCGGGCAGCCGGCTGATCAATGTCCAGGCTGGCAACGGAGTGGTAATCGAGCAGTCGGTAATCCGGGAAAGTAAAATCGGGGATAATTGTACCATTGGTCCCTTTGCTTATATCCGGCCCGGATGTGTTCTGGCTCCGGATGTTAAAGTGGGGGACTTTGTGGAATTGAAAAAGACGGTGGTGGGGAGGGGAAGCAAGGTTCCCCACTTGAGCTACGTGGGCGACGCCACCGTCGGGTCGGGCGTTAATATAGGTGCCGGGACCATTACCTGCAATTATGACGGGGAAAAGAAGTGGCCCACCATTATTGGGGACGGGGCCTTTATCGGGAGCAACACCAATTTGGTGGCACCGGTGGAGGTGGGGGAGAAGGCCTTCATTGGTGCCGGTTCCACCATCACCAAAAATGTGCCCCCGGGGGCGCTGGGTATTGAGCGGGGGCGCCAACGGAATATAGAAAACTGGCTCCAGAAGAAATCCAAAAAAGAATCCTGGGAAGAAAAGTAATTTTTTTGCGCCGGTGATTAAAGGAGGGGGTAGCCATGCTCCCCGGGCCGCCGGGTTGGGCACCCTGGTTTTCTGAAATCAGTGATGGAGGTAGAAGGATGTCATCGCGTAAAGAATTAAAAATCTTTACCGGCAACGCTAACCCCCAGCTGGCCGAAGAGATTGCCCAGTACCTGGGTGTTAGTGTGGGCGCGGCCAAGGTTTCCCGCTTTTCCGACGGGGAGATCCAGGTCAAGATAAATGAAAGTGTGCGGGGGGCCGACGTTTTTATTATCCAGCCCACCTGTCATCCGGTAAATGAGCACTTGATGGAACTGCTGGTAATGGTGGACGCGGTGAGAAGGGCTTCTGCCCGGCGTATTACGGCAGTTTTGCCCTACTATGGCTATGCCCGGCAGGACCGGAAAACCCGGGCCAGGGACCCCATTACAGCCAAACTAGTGGCCAACCTCCTCACTGCCAGCGGTGCCCGGCGGGTAATAACCATGGACTTGCATGCGGGGCAGATCCAGGGATTCTTTGATATCCCTGTGGATCATCTCCCCGGGGTGCCACTCCTGGCCCAGTATTTCATCCAGCAGAGACTAAAGGACGTGGTGGTTGTCTCACCCGACCTGGGCGGGGTAACCCGGGCCAGGGATCTGGCCGAGCGCATCGGTGCACCCATTGCTATCATTGACAAAAGGCGGCCCGAACCCAATGTGGCGGAAATTATGAATATTGTGGGTGAGATTGAGGGTAAAAAGGTCATCATGATTGATGACATCATTGATACCGCCGGTACCATTACCCAGGGTGCGGTGGCCCTGAAAAAATTTGGCGCCCGGGAAATTTACGTCTGCTGTACCCATCCGGTGCTCAGCGGCCCGGCGGTCCAGCGCCTGCAGGAAGCACCGATCAAGGAGGTGCTGGTGACCAACACCATACCCATACCCCCGGAAAAAATGATTGATAAAATTAAAATTGTCTCGGTGGCTCCCTTGCTGGGCGAGGCCATCATCCGCATTCATGAAGATTTATCGGTAAGCAAGCTTTTCGATTAAAATATAAGGCCGGCTTTACCGGCCTGTGGCACCGGTGCATTTTTAGGTGCAAAGGATCAAGGTTTTAATTTTCCCGCCAGGAAGTCCCCCGTAGCGGGGGCCAGGGCAGTGCAGGGACTGCCTGGAGTTACGCCTGCCGGAGAGAGCCCCTTGATGAAGAGCAAGTTACTCTCGAAAGGGAAGGGTAATTCACGGGGGCATATTTTTCCTTATTTTACTTCCCTTGCGGCGGTTGTTCCGGTTGCTCGCGGGCCTCACCGTTGGGACCATGGTACTGGTTGCAGGAACAGGTGGTTTCCTCATCCCGGGGACCCCTGACCCGTTCCAGGGAGCGGTTTATTGCTTCTCCCAGTTCCCGGGTTTTTTGCCGGGTGGTATCCCAGGCCTGGCTGGTTGATTTCTGCAGCTGGCGCAGGGACTCCGCCAGCCCACCCTCAATTTTGATTACATTGGCCAGGGCCTCGTTGCTGGTGACGATTACTTCCCTGCCGATGGTGCGAACAAAGGCGGTGTCCAGGAAGGCCCGGCCAGAAATCACGCTGTCAAGAAACCCGCCGGAAAACTCCAGGCCCACAATATCCCCGGCTTCCAGGTCCACATAGTATTCATCCACCTGTCCTAGAAGGGTTCCGTTTTCCGTGACGATGCGGGCGCCGGTGATCCCAATGCGGTCCTTAACCAGTTTCACAATATCCGGCAGTTTGGCGCCCCTTTCGGCATTGCTGCTCCGGTCCACGGTAATGACATTTTCTCCCACGCTGTGTACCCGGCTGAAGGGGATATACTTTTGTTCCTTGAACCAGCCTTTTTGTTCTATGATCAGGGCGGCCACTGCTTTCTTCTCCGGGTCCACCACCAGCCCCCGGACCACGCCGATTTGCTGTCCTTCCTGCAGGCTGATAACCGGCATGCCAGTAAATTGTTTGCTCTTGCGCATATGCTGACCCCCTTTTGGTAGCTTTCCTGTCCCTAATCCATATGCTTTGTTGCGAGTTGATATGACCAAAAAAAGGGAATACTAGAGAAGAATGCGGTTTTATGCCAGGATTGAGGAGGGATGGTTACCATGGAAGCCAGTCTGCTGGCGCAAGTCAGAACCGGCCGGGGGAAGGGTTACCGGCACCGGTTGGCAGTACAAGGAAAAATCCCCGCCGTTGTTTACGGCAAGGCTATCGGCAACATTCCGGTGGAGGTGGAGTTACGGGCACTGAAGAATATCCTGGCCGGTGAGGGCGGCCGGAACACTCTAATCAACCTGAAGATCACCGGAGAGGGGCAGGAGCGCCAGGACAAGGTGTTGATCAAAGAACTTCAATATGACTCCCTGCGCGGCGAGCTGATTCACGCCGACTTCCAGCAGGTTTCACTCACGGAAAAAATTACCACCACCGTGCCGGTGGAGCTTGAAGGCGAGCCGGTTGGAGTGAAGCAGGGAGGCATTTTACAGCAGCAGTTGCGGGAGCTGGAAATCTCCTGCCTGCCCGCGGACATCCCCGAGGCCGTGACTATGGACGTTTCAGGGCTGGAAATAGGGGATACTGTTCATGTGGCGGACCTCCCCGTGCCGCAGGGGGTAAGGGTGCTCAACGACCCCGAAGAGGTGGTGGCCACAGTGGTGGCTCCGGCAGTGGAAAAGGTGCCGGGCGAGGAAGAAGCCGGCGAGGAGAAGGAAGCCTCTCCGGAAGCCGGGGAGGAATAACTTCACTGCATGCTTTGCTAAATCAGCGTGATCCGTTGGGGCAGGATAAAATAATTGGAAAAACGCCGGGGCTTTCAGGCATGGCCGCCCCGGTGTTTTATTATGCCTGGAGATTGGGCAAAAAAGAAACCCCGGGTTTGACACCGGGATTTCTTAACTGGCCCTCAGTTCGGTAAGGCCAGCGCCATGACGGGCAGTTAGTTCACGGGTATGCCGGGCCACCTGTTCAGGGTCTACTTTCAACCGGGCCACTCCTGTTTGCATGGCCGCTTTTGCCACGGCTGCGGCCACCGCCGGCGCCACCCGGGGATCAAAGGGCCTGGGAATAATGTAACCGGGCCCCAGTTCCCCCGGAGCTACCAGGCCGGCAATGGCCCGGGCGGCAGCCACCTTCATGGCATCGTTAATGTCGGTTGCCCGCACGTCCAGGGCACCGCGGAAGATGCCCGGAAAGGCCAGCACATTATTGATCTGGTTGGGGAAATCGGAACGCCCGGTAGCTACCACTGCCGCTCCGGCCTCCAGGGCTTCATCGGGCATAATTTCCGGTACGGGATTGGCGAGGGCGAAGACGATAGCACCGGGAGCCATGCTGCGTACCATGTCCTGTGTCACCAGACCGGGTCTTGACAGACCGATGAAGACGTCTGCGCCGCTTAAGGCATCAGCCAGCCGGCCCTTAATTCCCCGCGGGTTGGTGCGGCAGGCCACTTCTTCCTTGTACTTATTGAGTCCAGTACGCCCGCGGTAGATCACACCTTTGCTGTCGCAAAGCACGATATCCCGTACGCCCAGGTAGTGCAGCAAGTTGGCCACGGCTATACCCGCTGCGCCACACCCGTTTATAACCACCCGTACTTCGCTCATCTCTTTGCCCACCACTTTTAAGGCATTAAATAACCCGGCCGCCGTGACCACCGCAGTGCCGTGCTGATCATCATGGAAAACGGGGATGCTTACTTCCTCCTTCAGCCGGCGCTCAATTTCAAAACAGGCCGGTGCCGCAATGTCTTCCAGGTTAATGCCGCCAAAGGTCGGTTCCAGCATTTTAACCGTCTCGACAATTTTATCGATATCTTTGCTGCCCACGCAAATGGGAAAAGCATCAACACCCGCAAGCTGCTTGAAGAGCAGGGCTTTACCTTCCATTACCGGCAGTGCCGCTTCCGGGCCGATGTCTCCCAACCCCAGTACGGCAGTACCGTCGGAGACGATGGCCACCAGGTTACCTTTGGCGGTATATTCGTAAACCAGATCCTTTTGGGCGTGAATTTGGCGGCACGGTTCAGCCACCCCCGGGGTATAGGCCAATGAGAGATCGTGTTCGTTATCGATGGACACTTTTCTGCCTACTTCTATTTTCCCGTGGAATTTCCGGTGCATTTCAACTGCTTCTTCATTCAGTGTCATGGTAAACACCTCGAGAAATTAATGTATTATGCATCTTGTATACAGTATAACAAGAAGCTGATTACCTGTCAATCCAGTAAATGTATTGACAGGCCGGTAACACCAAAGAATCCTTCCTTGCATAAAATGGCAGCAGAACCATCTTTATGCGGGGAGGGTAGCATATGTCCGAGACCCAGTTGCAGTCGTATTACGGCCCCACGGATATGGCCTTGCCTCTGGTTGATCGCCTGCGCCGGCTCCAGGGGCAGCAGGTGACCATTTATGTGATGCATGTCATGAGGCACCAGGTCGGGACCCTGGAGCTTACGGGTATGCTTCATGCCGTGGGCATCGATTACGTGGAGTTGCACATTGCGGGTACCCGCGGTCCAATACGCTATGCCTTCATCCCAATCGCGGCCATTGGCGCTGTTATTGCCGGTGGACCCCTGGCATTTGTGCCCGGGCCTGGAGTTTATCCCCCCTACGGCGGTCTGTAGAAACAAAACCTGGCAAAGCTCCGGAAAAAAGCCGGGGCTTTTTTATTGTCCGGCAAAAACCTTGCAGTTGCGGGGGAGGGTCGTTGTGGATACAATGGTCATGGAAAGGGGAGCAAAAACATGTGGCTTGTAGTGGGATTGGGCAACCCCGGCCCGGAGTATGCCGGGACCCGCCATAACGTGGGCTTTATGGTTGTGGATAGACTGGCCCGGGACCTGGGTATAACAGTTGACCGGGTGTTTTTGCGTGCCCTGGTCGGCCAGGGGCAGGTGGCCGGCCAGAGCCTGGTTTTGGCCAAGCCTTTAACCTACATGAACAGAAGCGGTGAAGCGGTGGCCGCCTTGTTGAACTGGTACAGGCTTACACCAGCCCACCTGCTGGTTGTTTCCGACGACCTGGATTTGCCCACCGGTCGCCTGCGCCTGCGCAAGTCCGGGGGGCACGGGGGGCATAAGGGTTTGCGGTCCATCATTGAGCTGGCGGGCAGCCGGGAATTTCCCCGTTTGCGTGTGGGCATAGGCCGTCCTGCCGGGCCGGGTCATGAGGTGGTGGATTGGGTTTTGGGACGGTTCACGGAGGAAGAAAGCCCGCTCATTGAAAAGGCGGTGGCCGATGCTTCCAAAGCCGTTCAGGTAGCCCTTACCAGGGGCCTGGATGCGGCCATGAATCTCTTTAATGCCGGCCGGGTATAGAGGCCGGCTTTTTTTGTCCATACTAGGATAAAGATGAATCAGTTAGCCTTTATCCCGGCCGGAGTGCTGGCGGCCGCCGCTTCCTGGCTGGTTAACGGCCTTTTTTTCAGCCGTACGGGTGCCTTTGCCGTGGTTTATGTGGCTCCCGTGGTTGAGGAGGCGGCCAAAACAAGTTTTGCCCTTTTCCTGGGGACATCCATTCCCCTGGCCCATTTCATTTTTGGTTTGGTGGAGGGGGTTTGGGATACTGCTCGGGGCGGACGGGGTTGGGCGGCGGGGCTGGTGAGCCTTGCTTCCCATACCGCCTTTGGGTTGGCCGCCGGTTGGCTTTACCGGCTCACCACCAGTGCCCTGCTGGCCGTGGCCGGGACCTGTTTATTCCACATGGGTTGGAACAAGCTGGTGATAAATCTTTCCAGGAAACCGTAAAGATGCTAGCGTAGTAAATATTTCAGTGAAAACCGTCGATGAGGATGCGGCGCTGCAAGGGAGCGGCAAGGGGCGAGCGCTGCCAGTTCCAGAAAGGATGCATCTTATAGATGAAAATAATCCATATTTGTGAGTGCTGCGATCAGGTAGTCAGGGAGGAAAGGATCAACAATAGCGACGGTACCGGCGGGACGGTTTCTGCCGCCTTGACTGGGGAGGATTCCGGGGATATAATGAATGTGATCTTTCAGTATTGCCTTTGCGATGACTGCCGGGAGACGTTATACGGTCCTCCCGGACCCCTTTTTTACCAGGGTCCCTTCTGGTTGCATTGATGCAAACGTACCTTGCGATGCGTACAGGGCTTTAGCTGCGCTAAAGCTCTTTTTGTGATGCCCATTTTCGAAAGAGGTTAATCTTAAAAATGCGTGCGTTGCTGGAACCATTGCAAAAAAGTTCAGAATTTAAAACCCTGCTTGCCGCCGTGTCCCGGCAAACCGGCCAGCAGTTGGTTTTCGGTCTTTCCGGAGCCCAGCGCAGCCTGGTTGCCGCGGGCCTCATTGACGCCGTGGGCGGCCCGGTTTTAATCATCACGCCGGGAGATAGTGAGGCTTCCGTGCTGGCCGATGATTTTGCCTCCCTTTTGCCAGGCATTCCCGTGTACCTGTTTCCCGTATGGCAGTTGCTGCCCTACCAGGTCCTGGCCCACGGTAAAGAGGTGCTTGCCCAGCGGCTGAAGGCGCTGGTGACCCTTTCCCGGGACGAACCCTGTGTGGTGGTGGCACCGCTGGAGGCCCTCCTGCGCCGCCTTTCCCCGCCGGAGGTTTTTCGCCGCGCCATCATCGACCTTGCCGTGGGTCAAAGGGTGGATCTGGAGGAACTGGTCCGGCGGTTGGTGGACGTTGGTTACGAGCGGGTGGAAATGGTGGAGGGCCCGGGTCAACTGGCCTTAAGGGGCGGTATTCTCGATGTTTACCCCCTGACCTTTGAGCACCCCGTGCGGCTGGAATTCTTTGACGACGAAGTGGATTCCATCCGTTTTTTTGATGCCGGCTCCCAGCGTTCCATTGACCGGACCGGTGCTGTTTCCCTTCCTCCCGCCCGGGAACTGGTGGTTACGGAGGAGAGCCGTGCCCGGGCCCTGGATGTCCTGGAAACGGAGTATCGCCTGCAGCTAAAGAAGGTTACCGAAAGTTCCACCCTGGAAGTTCGCCGCCGGTTGGAGGAACTGGGGGAAAACGCAAAGGAGCAGATTGCTTCCGGTGGTTACTACCCGGGATTGGATCAATTTCTACCCTATTTTTACCGCCACCCTTATACGCTACTTGATTATATGCCCTTTGCCAGCTTGACGGTGGTTGACGACCTCATCCGCATCCGGGAGGTGGCGGAAAGCATCTTCAAAGAGCGGTCGGAAACCTATAGCGAGCTGTTGTCCGCCGGCCGCGTTTTGCCCGGACAGATCCATGGCTATGTACAATGGCAGCAAATCGAGCAGCAATTGCACAGGCGCAAAACGGTTTATTTTTCCCTTTTAACTCGCCAGCCCCAGCATCTGATTGTCCACGATGTGGTTACTTTTTCCACCCGGGGTATGCATTCTTTTCTGGGGCGCCTGGATGTGCTGGCCGATGAAGTACGCCACTGGCGCAAATCCGGCTATGCCGTGGTCATGCTGCTCTCCACCGAGGAGCGCGCCCGGCACCTGGCGGAAGAGCTGCGCAATGCCGGGCTGGACGCCTACGTGACCGGTTCCCTGGACCGGCCCGTTACGCCCGGCAACATTGCCCTTGCCGCCGGTCGCCTTTCCGGAGGATTTGAGCTGGTTTCCGGCCGGCTGGTGGTTATCACCGAGGCGGACATCTACGGCCAGCGGTGGAAAAGGACCCAGCGGGTACGTGCCCGGACCGCCGGCCGCCCGGAACCCCTTACGGATTTAAAAGCAGGCGATTACGTGGTGCATGTAAACCACGGCATCGGCCGTTACATGGGCATCGTTTCCCTGAATATCGGGGGCGTGCAGAAGGATTATTTACTGATCAAGTATGCCGGGGAAGACAAACTGTATGTGCCTACCGACCAGGTAGGGTTGATCCAGAAATATCTGGGGGCCGAAGCGGAAGCTCCCCGGTTGTCCCGGCTGGGGGGAGGGGAATGGTCCCGGGTGAAGGGGCGGGTAAAAGAAGCGGTGCGGGAGATGGCCCAGGAGCTGCTGGCCCTCTACGCCGCCCGCCAGGCCCTGCCCGGCCATGCCTTCAGCCCCGATACACCGTGGCAGCAGGAGTTTGAAGCGGCCTTTCCCTACCAGGAAACCCCGGACCAGCTCCGGGCCATCCAGGAAGTCAAGGCGGATATGGAACGTCCCCGCCCCATGGACCGCCTGCTCTGCGGGGACGTGGGCTACGGCAAAACCGAGGTGGCCCTGCGGGCCGCCTTCAAGGCCGTCATGGACGGCAAGCAGGTGGCCGTGCTGGTGCCCACCACCATCCTGGCCCAGCAGCACTACAACACCTTCCGGGAGCGTTTTGCCGGCTTTCCGGTGACCATCGAGGTCTTAAGCCGCTTCCGCACCCCGAAGGAGCAGCGCCGGGTGCTGGCGGGCCTGGCCTCGGGCCAGGTGGACATTGTCATCGGCACTCACCGCCTGGTGCAGGACGATGTGTTGTTCAAGGACCTGGGTCTTCTGGTGGTGGATGAGGAACAGCGCTTCGGGGTGGCCCATAAGGAAAAGCTCAAGCGGCTGAAGCAGGATGTGGATGTGCTCACCCTGACCGCCACCCCCATCCCCCGCACCCTGCACATGTCGCTGGTGGGGGTGCGGGACACGAGCCTCCTGGAAACCCCTCCGGAAAACCGCTTCCCGGTGCAGACCTACGTTCTGGAAGAGGATCCGGTGCTTATCCGGGAAGCCATCCGGCGCGAGATGGGCCGGGGTGGCCAGGTATATTTCGTGCATAACCGCGTGATGGATCTGGACCAGGTGGCCGCCTGGCTGCAGGGCCTGGTGCCGGAAGCCCGCATTGCGGTGGCCCACGGGCAGATGAAGGAAGAGGAACTGGAACAAATCATGCTCGATTTCATGGACGGTGCTTATGACGTGCTGGTCTGCACCACCATCATTGAAAGCGGCCTGGACATTCCGAATGTCAACACATTGATTGTTAAAGATGCTAATAATTTCGGCCTGGCCCAGCTCTACCAGCTGCGGGGCAGGGTGGGCCGCTCCAACCGCCTGGCCTATGCCTATTTTACCTTCCGTCGTGACCGGGTGCTGAACGAACTGGCGGAAAAAAGGCTGGCAGCCATCCGCGACTTTACCGAGTTTGGTTCCGGGTACAAGATTGCCATGCGGGACCTGGAAATACGGGGCGCGGGCAATTTGCTGGGCGCCGAGCAGCACGGCCACATTGCCGCGGTGGGCTTCGACCTCTACTGCCGTTTGCTGGAGGAGGCGGTGCGGGAGGCCAGGGGAGAGGCGCCGGAAAAAGTGGTGGAAACCTCCATCGAACTGCCCGTGGAAGCTTATATCCCCGATACCTATGTCCGGGATGGCAACCAGAAGGTGGATCTGTACCGCCGCCTGGCCGTGGTGCGCCGGGAAGAGCAGGTCGTGGAGCTGGAGGATGAACTGGTGGACCGCTTCGGGGATCCCCCGCAGCCGGTATGCACCTTGCTTACCGTGGCCCGCTTGAGGGCCCTGGCCAGCTCCCTGGGGATTAAATCCATTACGGCCCAGCCGGGGAGTTTCCGCCTGCAGTTTGCGCCTGAGCACAACCTCCGGGGCGAGGCCCTGGTGGAGATAGGCAAGCAGTACGCCAACCGGATAAAGTTCAGCAGCAGTAACGAAGAATTTGAAATCCGCCTCCGGACCCGGAATACCCCGGACGATCCCCTGAATTACCTGGGCGGGCTGGAGAATTTCCTGCGGGATCTCCATGAGGCAAACAAAGTGCACGCGGCTTAGCACGAAAAGAATGGGAGAGAGCACCACTGGAAAACACCTGTAGTGGTTGGTTATGCTTCCTCACTGGATACCGTTGCGAAACCAGTGATGGTGCGGGCAGCGGTCGTTGCTAAAGGCGACCGTCGGCCAAATGGTTATGCGATGGTACCCACTGGTTGATAAGGGACGGTGATCTCCGTGTCGTTGCCCGGGTTTTTAAAACAGTTTTTTTGGGACGTTGCCTTTGCCGACCTGGATGCCCGGGCCGATTATTATTTTATCATCGAGCGATTGCTGGAGTTGGGCAATGACCGGGCCATTCGCTGGGTGCTGGAACAGTATACTGATGCCGAGTTGCTGGAAGTGATCAAAACCAGCCCCCGGCTTTCTGTCAAAACGGGTAGTTTCTGGCGCTGTTATTACCATTTGCAGGAGGATGAGCTTAGATGTTTGCGTCCGCCCTCCCACAGAGTGGACAAAGGGCACTGGAATTATTAAGTTCCGCCGGCTTGCTGCGGGATTTTTACCTGGCGGGCGGCACCGCACTGGCCCTGCATTTGGGGCACCGCCTTTCCGAAGACCTGGATTTTTTTTCACCTTTCCACGTGGATACCCTGTTGCTCAAGCAAAGGCTGCAGGAAGTGGGACAGTTTCTGCTGCTGGAGGAACGGTGGGGGACGCTGCACGGAATATTCCGGGAAACCAAAATAAGCTTTTTGTACTACCGCTATCCGTTGCTCTTTCCTCCTGCCCTTTTCCTGGACTGCAAGGTGGCTTGTCCCCAGGATATTGCCCCGATGAAAATAGAAGCCATTGCCTCCAGGGGGAGCAAAAAGGATTTTTTTGACCTTTACTTTATTAACCGGGAAATTGCGGACTTGCGCGTGTGCCTGGAACTTTACCGGCGCAAGTTTGCCGGATCCAACTTCAACCTGTATCATGTACTGAAAAGCCTCACCTATTTTGCCGATGCCGAAAAGGAGAGGGATCCCGTCCTGCTGCGCGACGTCGGCTGGTCCCAGGTGAAGAAGCATTTTGAACGGGTGGTACCGCCGCTTTTGCGCAACAGCCTGTAAAAGCGCGGGTTGTTTTTTGTGTAAAACGGGTCCATGGTCTAAGGGTTACGGCCCAGCACAGTTTCAGGCCCCGGTTGTGTACCCCCCCTGGGCTGGGGGATCTTTGGGGAACAGAAGTTGCCGCTCTACTTCCGTCCCGGCAGCACTTTTGTTTATTCGACATATGCCACCCTTTCCCGGCAGGAAATGCTCTTTAAATGCGGAAAATTAATTAAATAAGCTACTTTCAAAACCTTCCTTCGGGAGAAGAAAAAATGGCTTTTTACCACCGCCTGCGCTACCAGATCATGCTGCTTACCATCGTCCTGGCCGTGGTTCCCCTGCTGGCGGCCAGCTACTTTATGATCCGCCAGGCTTCCCGGGGGATTTTACAGGAAAAGGAATGGTGGCTTTTTGGGGTGGCCCGGGAGCTGGATGCGGCCCTGCCGGCCGGTTTTGATGAATTGCTGGCCCAGGAAGGGCTCACCGCGGCGGACCGCCAGGCCAAAATCCGGGCATTAAACCGGGCCCTGGCGGGAATCACCGATGAGGTGGCAGCGGCCTATCCCGGGGTGGGGGTGGGCTACTATTCCCTGGATCTGGATGCTATTATCACTTACGGTCCCAGCAGCCAGTACCAGAATAAGGTGGGGCTGTCCATCGGCCCCGACCATGAGGGAAGAAGGGTCATGGCCACCGGTGAGCCCCGGGTGCAGATTGCCAACCTGGTCCGGGGGGATATTGTCAACGCCATGATTCCCATTAAAAGGGACGGCCGGGTAATCGGCTACATCTGGGCCAATGTTTTTACCGCCGACGTGCGCAACCAGGTGGCGTTGATGCTGCGGCCCTTTTATATCGTGCTGTTGCTGGCCCTGCTGGTGGCCGTGGGCGGGGCGGTGGTGCTGTCGGGGAATCTGGCCCGCAAGGTAGAAATGATCAAAGAAGGGCTGGTGCGCCTGGAAAGGGAGCCGTCCTTCCGTTTCAACCCCATGTCCGGGGAAGTGGGGGAGATAGTCGGGGCCATCAACCGGATGGTGGATACCCGCCAGGCGCTGCAGGAGCAGGTGAGCCGTATGGAGAGGCTGGCGGCGGTGGGAGAACTGGCGGCCGGCCTGGCCCACGAAATCCGCAATCCCCTGACGGGAATCAGCGGTTTTGCCCAGTGCCTGGCCCGGGCACTGCCTCCCGGTGAAGAGCTGCACCAGCAGGCGGAAATCATTATCAGTGAAGTAATCCGCATTGAAAGGATTATTCAAGAATTGCTTAGTTTTGCCCGGCCCCGGGACGGAAGGGTGCTGCCCATGGATGTCAACCAGCTGGTTGAAGAAACGGCGGTTCTCATTTCACCACGGGCGCAGAAGGCGGGGGTGGAAGTAAAACTGTTCCTGGCGCCGGATTTGCCCGAAATATACGGGGACAGCCAGCAGTTGAAACAGGTCTTTTTAAACCTGTGCCTCAATGCCGTCCAGGCCATGGAAAGGGGCGGCCGGTTGACAATTACCACCCGCCGGGAGGGCAGCCACGTGCAGGCCATCTTCGCCGATACCGGCTGCGGGATTGATCCCGGCCAGGTGAAAAAAATCTTTGACCCCTTTTTTACCACCCGGGTAAAGGGTACCGGCCTGGGCCTGCCCGTATCCCAGCGGATAGTGGAAAAACACGGGGGGAGCATCCGGGTGGAATCCCGCCCGGGGGAGGGGAGCACATTTACCGTTTTTTTACCCGTGGACTTTAACCGGCCGGGCGTTTAAGGTTTTTGCGTGGAGCGGGACCAGCGGTGGTGTTGTTGGCGCGAAGCACCTGAGCGGGCCACGCAATGTTTTCTGCTTCCAGACCGGTAATATATAGCCGTGCGAACAATAGTCTTTTCGAGAACATGACTTGCATTGAGTGCCGGGCCGTGCCATAAGCGGATTGTCTGACACAAGTATTTGCCGGACGGAGGTGCCATTGATGATGTCCCTACCGTACCAGCCCCATATTTTAGTGGCCGATGATGAGGCAAGTATCCGCCGCCTGTTGCAAACGGTCCTGGAGGCCAGGGGCTACCGGGTGACGGTGGTGGAGGACGGCCTGCAGGCCGCTGCCTGCCTGGAGAGGGAAAGGGTGGACGTGGCCATCCTGGATATCCGCATGCCCGGGGAAAACGGCCTGGACCTGTTCCGGCGGATGAAACCGGACTGCCCGGAGACGGCCTTTATCCTGATCACCGCCTACGGTACCGTGCGCACGGCCATCGAAGCCATGAAGGCCGGGGCCTTCGACTACGTGACCAAACCCTTTCTGGTGGACGAAGTGGAAGTGATGGTGGAGCGGGCGCTGGAAGTGGGCCGGCTGACCCGGGAGCTGGACCGGTTGAAAAGGAAGGTGAACGGGCAGCCCGGGGAACAGCTGATCGGCCAGAGCCAGGCCATGCAGAAAGTGTTCAAGGTTATCGGCCGGGTGGCCCCCACCGACGCCGCGGTGCTCATCCAGGGAGAGAGCGGCACGGGCAAGGAGATTGTGGCCGGATTGCTACACCATTACAGCCTGCGCCGGGAAGGGCCCCTGATCAAGGTGAACTGTGCCGCCCTGCCGGAGGGTTTGCTGGAAAGCGAACTGTTTGGTTATGAAAAGGGCGCCTTTACCGGAGCCGCCCGGTCCAAGCCCGGGAAGCTGGAAATGGCCCATACGGGCACGGTTTTTCTGGACGAGGTGGGGGACCTGCCCCTTTCCCTGCAGGCCAAGTTATTGCGCGTGCTGCAGGAAAAGGAAATTGACCGTTTGGGCGGTGTGCGCACCATTCCCGTGGACATCCGGGTGGTGGCGGCCACCAACCGCAACCTGGCGGAGGCGGTGCACAGCGGGCAGTTCCGGGAAGATCTCTTTTACCGCCTGAACGTGGTAAACATTACACTGCCCCCCCTGCGGGACAGGGCGGGGGACATACCCCTGCTGGCCGAGTTCTTTGTGCAGAAATATGCCGCCCGGGTGAATAAGGGGACGCTACTGCTGGCGCCGGAGACCCTGGCCCTGCTGGAAAGCTATCACTGGCCGGGCAATGTCCGGGAACTGGAAAATACCATTGAGCGGGCGGTGATCCTGGCTTCCGGCCCCGTCATCCGTCCCGAACACCTGCCCGATGAATTCCTGGAATACACGGAAGGGAGGGAAGGCGGGCCGAGTGGGGGAAGAATCAGGGAACGGGGCGATACACCCGCCGGGCGGCCCGGTCATCGTACGGATGAAACGGCCGCCCAGCCCGCCTGCGAATTCCCGTACTTCCGGGAAGGACCCCTGCCTACATTGAGACAGGCCATCCAGCAGGTGGAGCGCCAGCTCATCGCCGAGGCCCTGCGCCGCACCGGCGGCAACAAATCCCGCACCGCCCGCATCCTGGATATCAGCCGCCGGGCGCTGCAGTACAAAATGGAAGCCTACGGGCTGGAAAAGTGTTCCGGTTAAGGAATTTGACATTGCCCCGGCAGACAGTAATTCCTGATCTATTCATACCTGTTCAAACCCAAACGACCGGCGACTTACGTTCAACGACTGCTCAGGTAGCTACAAAGGGAGCAAAAGTGGCTAAAAAGTAGCCACTTTTGCTCCCTTTTTTGTTATGCGAACAATCGCCGGTCATTATCCCTGAATTCAAAAGGCCACAAACGGCAGGCCATGTCAAAATAATCATAATATTTTCGGATGGCACAATTATTGCTCATCTTTTTGGGTATCCGGGGAAGGGGGGTGATTTTCAGGCCGGTCAACCAGTGGCTCCAATCCGGCGGCACTGACAGTATCCCTTGAATACGGCTTCCGGGGTCAAGCCGCCACGCCGGGGCAGGCATGAAGTAACATTGATTATCTTTTGAAAGGGGGATTCATATGTCTGTCGGTCCATTGCCGGCTTCCCAGGCCCAGCCGCGGGGATTTACCCGCTGGCTGACGGGTATGGCCGAACGCTATGTGCCCGATTCCTACGTAATTGTCTTAATCCTTACCTTTGTCACCTTTATCCTGGGTTTGCTATTAACCAATTCAACGCCACTGGATCTGGTGGCTGACTGGGGCAAGGGGTTCTGGGTACTGCTGGAATTTGCCATGCAGATGACCCTGATTGTGGTTACCGGTTACGCCCTGGCCACCACTCCCTTTGTTAACCGTGTGCTGGTGCGCATGGCCGGCGTTCCCCGCACCGCTTCCGGTGTATACGTTTACGCCGTGGTGATTACTTTTATTGCCTATTACATCAACTGGGGATTCGGATTGATTTTCAGCGCCCTTTTTGCCCGGGAACTGGCCCGCCAGGCCAGTAAAAACGGGGTTAAGGCAGACTACAAGCTGATTGTGGCGGCAGCCTATGCCACCTTTATCATCTGGCATGTGGGCCTTTCCGGTTCGGTGCCCCTGCTGGTGGCCACCAGCAACCATTTCATGGTGAAGGAAATGGGGGTTATTCCTGTTTCCCAGACCCTTTTTGTCCCCTATACCATTATCACCATGCTCCTGGTGGTGCTGGTTACTGTATTTCTTTTCTGGAAGGTGCTCCCACCAAAGGAAAATCAGGTTGTCACCATGGAAGAGGTTGACCCGGAAGCCATGCAGGAGCAAAATGTGGTGGAGGCGGTCCGGACCACCGGCCCGGTGACGCCGGCGGATCGCTTGATGTATTCGGGGATTCTGTCGTATATTATGGCGGCCATGTTCCTGGTGTACCTGGGTTATCATTTCTTTGTGGCCAAGAAGTGCCTGGATATTAACCTGGTCAACTTTATATTTCTGATGCTGATCATCCTCCTGCACCGCACCCCGGCCAACCTGATCCGGGCGGTCCAGAAGGCCACGCCGGCGGCCTGGGGCATCATTTTGCAGTTTCCCTTTTATGCCGGTATTTTCGGCATGATGAAATTTTCCGGTCTGGTGGAAGTTTTTGCCCAGTGGATTTTGAGCGTAACCACCGCCCAGACCTTCCCGGCCTTTGTGGCCATCCTGTCAGCCATTATGGGTTATTTCATTCCCTCCGGCGGATCCAAGTGGGCCGTGGAAGCGCCCTATATCATTGCCGCCGGGGCGCAGCTGGGGGTGCCCCACGCCAAAACGGTCATTGCCTATGCCTTTGGCAATGACTGGATCAACCTGATCCAGCCCTTTTGGGCGCTGCCCTTCCTGACCGTGGTCAAGCTGAATTTCAGGGAAATAGTGGGCTATACCACCCTGGTTTTTGTGGTTACCGGAGTGGTGATTCTTTTAGGACTCACTTTCGTTCCATTTTAAGCGCATGTTGCGGTGCTGCTTTCGTGCCTTCTCTGGCGGCATGTGCATACTTTCGTTGTTGAAATTAACCCTGCGGCAGGATAATTTTGCGCCAATCGTGAATATTCAAAATCAAGGGAATAGTACGGTATCATTGGGCCCCGCCCTGGACCGCCTGTGGGGACGGGGCCTGCCGCACACTGAAAATTTTATGTTGAAGGGGGCAAACAGGCGTGAAAAAACTGCTCTGGGAGCCGTCGAAAGAGAGAAAAAAACAGGCCAATATGACCCGCTTCATGGAATTTGTAAACAAAAAGCACGGCCACAATTTTACCACTTACAATGAACTGTACCAGTGGTCCATTGAAAACGCTCCCGCCTTCTGGGAGGCCATGTGGGAATTCGGGGGTATTATCGCCTCCCGTCCCTACGACCAGGTAGTGGTGAACTTCGAGGACATGCTGGGCTGCAGGTGGTTTGTGGGGGCGGAGCTGAACTTTGCGGAGAACCTGCTGCGTTACCGGGACGACCATACGGCCCTCATTTTTAAGGGGGAGGCCATGGAAGAGCCGGTGCGCCTGAGTTATGCTGGGCTCTACGACCAGGTGGCCCGGCTGGCCAGGGCCCTGAGGGAGATGGGTGTTACCGTGGGCGACCGGGTGGCGGGCTTCATGCCCAACATGATTGAGACCGTGGTGGCCATGCTGGCCGCCACCAGCATTGGGGCCATCTGGTCCTCCTGCTCGCCTGATTTCGGCGTCAAGGGCGTATTCGACCGCTTCGGCCAGATTCAGCCCAAAGTGCTCTTTACGGCCAACGGCTACTCCTACAACGGCAAAAAATATGATTCCCTGGAGAGGGTGGCCGGCATCGTAAAGGAAATCCCCAGCATCGAACGGGTCGTGGTGGTTTCCTATACGGAAAAGGAGCCGGACATCAGCCGCGTGCCAAAGGTGGTGCCCTATCAGGACTTCCTGGCTGCCGGCGAAGGGTTGGAGATCGAATTCACCCGGCTGCCCTTTGACCACCCGGTATACATCATGTACTCCTCCGGCACCACCGGGGTGCCCAAATGCATCGTCCACGGTGCGGGGGGCACCCTCATCCAGCACCTGAAAGAACTGATCCTACACACCGACTTGAAACGGGAGGACACCATCTTTTATTTCACCACCTGCGGCTGGATGATGTGGAACTGGCTGGTCAGCTCCCTGGCCGTGGGGGCCACAGTACTTCTCTTCGACGGCTCGCCCTTCTATCCCGATGCGGGTGCCCTGTGGAAGCTGGCCCAGGACGAAGGGATCACCGTCTTCGGCACCAGCGCTAAATACCTGGCCTCGGTGGAAAAGGCCGGCGTGAAGCCCGGGGCCACCTATGACCTGAGCCGGTTGAAGGCCATTTTGTCCACCGGTTCCCCCCTGTCGGTGGAAAGCTTTGAATATGTATACAGGGACATCAAACAGGATGTCTGCCTCTCCTCCATTTCCGGGGGCACGGACATCATCTCCTGCTTCGCCCTGGGCAACCCCATCGGGCCGGTGTATGCCGGGGAACTGCAGTGCCGGGGCCTGGGCATGAAGGTGGAAAGTTTCGACTCCGAAGGGAAACCCCTGATCGACCGGAAGGGCGAGCTGGTCTGCACCGCTCCCTTTCCCTCCATGCCCGTCTACTTCTGGAACGATCCCGACAGGAAGAAGTACAGGAGCACCTACTTTGACGTCTATCCCAACGTGTGGCGTCACGGGGATTACGTGGAAATTACCGATACCGGGGGCGTCATCATCTACGGCCGTTCCGACGCCACCTTAAATCCCGGCGGGGTGCGCATCGGCACGGCGGAGATTTACCGCGTGGTGGAATCCCTGCCCGAGATTGCCGACAGCATCGTGGTGGGACAGGACTGGGACAACGACGTGCGGGTGCTCCTTTTTGTCAAGCTCGCCGAAGGCGTTGAGCTGAACGACCAGTTAATCAATAAAATCAAAAGCGCCATCCGGGAGAACACCACGCCCCGCCACGTGCCGGCCAAGATCCTTGCCGTAAAGGACATTCCCTACACCCTGAACGGCAAGAAGGTGGAAATGGCGGTGCGGGATGTCATCCACAACCGGCCGGTGCTGAACAAGGACGCTCTGGCCAACCCGGAGGCGCTGGAGTATTTTAAAAACCTTACTGAGCTGCAAAGTTGAATGCCCGGTTTCCGGGAAAATCCACCGTACGGCGGCCGCCCTGGTGGAAACCCCCTCCCATCCAGGGGAGGGGTTTTATTTTTCGCCGGTTTACCTGGAATGGGTTTTGGTAATTGGGGCCCGGGTGTAAAATAGCTTAGAGGTGAATTTTGTTTTGCGCAATTTCGGTTTTGTAAAAAACAATAAATTGCTGGGGGGCCTGTCGCTAGAGCAGCTAAAGGAATTTGCTGCCAGCTTCAAGGAGGTCAGGTTTAAGAAAAAGGAAATGGCCTTTTCCCCGGGGCGCTATTCCAGGGAGATTTTTCTGGTCACGGAGGGACGCATCAAAGTATTTCTCACCTATCCCGACGGTAAGGAGTTTATCCTGACCTTGCTGGAGCCGGGAGACATCTTCAGCGGCCACACCCGGGCATTCGGCCAGGCCCTGGAAGATTCGGTCATGCTGCTGGTGCCGCTGCACACATTCCAGAAGATGCTGGTCAAATACCCCGAGTTGACGTCCGGCCTGGTCCGGGTGCTGGGAGACGCCCTGAAGCACTCCCTGGATGTGATCGAGCGGCTGGTTTTTATGGAATCCAGGGACCGTTTGGCCAAACTGTTATATCAATGGGCGTGCACCCGGGGTATTCCCCGGGATGGGGGCGTTCTGATGAACACCGGCCTGACCAGGGACGAACTGGCCAGCTTAATTGGGGCCACCCGGCAGACGCTGGCTACCCTAATTAAAGATTTCGAGGGCCGGCAGGTTATCAAAGTGTACGGGAGGAGCATTTTCGTGCCGGACCTGGAAGCGTTAAGGAGAATGATTTTTGAAAATTAATTAAAAAACGTCAAACGTTTTACGGAAATCACAACCCCCCTTAGCTATACTAATAACTACTCCAATCAAGAGTAAGGGGGGTTAAAATGTCTGATTTAACAGGAAACGCTAAGACAAATTCTCTAAAGGGTGGAAGTGCCGGAGTCGACCACAGCAAAAAATCTACCGACCCCGCCGTACAGCAGATGCTGGAGAAGGCTGCACGGGAAGGGATCCAGACCGTGTGGGACCGTTATCAGGCCATGCGCCCCCTGTGCAAGTTTGGTGAGAGCGGCCTGTGCTGCCGCCACTGTTTGCAGGGGCCATGCCGCATCAACCCCTCGGGCCGTGAGCCCAGGGTGGGCATCTGCGGTGCCACTGCCGACGTAATCGTTGCCCGGGGGCTGGACCGGGCCATTGCCGCCGGGGCGGCGGGACACTCCGGCCACGCCAAACACCTGGCCCATACCCTGAAGAAGGCGGCTGAAGGCAAGGCCCCTGATTACCTGGTTAAAGACAAAGAAAAACTGCGCTCCGTAGCCGGGCGCCTGGGCATTGCCACGGACGGCCGCCCGGAGAACGAAATCGCCCTGGATATGGCCCGGGCCGCCCTGGCGGACTTTCATGAGAAGGACACTCCGGTTGTGTGGATAACCAGTGTTCTGCCACCCGGCCGCTTCGAAATTTTTTCCAGGCACGGGCTGGTTCCCGCCGGTATTGACCACGAGATAGCGGAGATCATGCACCGTACCTCCATGGGCTGCGACGCCGACGCGTCCAACCTGCTCCTGGGGGGCCTGCGCTGCGCCCTTGGAGATCTGGCCGGCTGCTACATGGCCACCGACCTTTCCGACATCCTCTTTGGCACGCCCTCCCCCGTGGTTACCGAGTGCAATCTCGGCGTGCTTAAGGCCGGTGCCGTTAATGTGGCCGTTCACGGGCACAATCCCGTACTGTCCGAGATAATAGTACTGGTGGCCAAAGAGATGGAAGCCGAGGCCCGGGCAGCCGGTGCCGAAGGTATTAATGTGGTGGGTATTTGCTGCACCGGCAATGAAGTGTTGATGCGCCACGGCATCTCCCCCTGCACCCACTCGGTGAGCCAGGAGATGGCCATCATCACCGGGGCGCTGGATGCCATGGTGGTTGACTACCAGTGTATACAGCCCGCCGTGGCCACGGTTGCTGAGTGCATGGGAACAACGGTGATCACCACCATGGACATGGCGAAGATCACGGGCGCCACACATGTTAAATTCTCCGAAGAAACTGCCGTTGAAAGCGCCCGGCAAATTCTCCGCCTGGCCATTGAAAGTTTTACCCGCCGCCGGGGTAAACCGGTGGAAATCCCGGCGGTGAAAAAGAAAGTGTTTGCCGGTTTTTCCGTCGAAGCCATTTTAAATGCCCTGGGAAGGATCGATGCCGGCGACCCGCTGAAGCCGCTGATTGATCACCTTACCGCCGGCAATATCCGGGGCATCTGCCTTTTCGCCGGGTGCAACAATGTGAAAGTTCCCCAGGATTACAACTTCATTACCACAGCCCGCAGGCTTCTGGAGCAGGACGTTCTGGTGCTGGCCAGCGGCTGTAGTGCAGGTGCCCTCATGCGCCACGGGTTTATGGACCCGGCCAGCGTCGAGGAGCTGTGCGGCGGCGGCCTTAAAACTGTCCTGACTGCCATTGGTGAGGCCAACGGGTTGGGTGGTCCCCTGCCCCCGGTGCTTCACGTGGGTTCCTGTGTGGACAATTCCCGGGCGGCGGCCCTGGCCGCGGCGCTGGCCGTACGCCTGGGCGTGGATCTGGACAGGCTTCCGGTGGTGGCCTCGGCCGCTGAGGCAATGCACGAAAAGGCCGTTTCCATAGGCGCCTGGGCCGTGGCCCTGGGGTTGCCCACCCACGTGGGTGTTATGCTCCCGGTGGCGGGGGGTCCCCTGGTGCAGCGTATTCTTGCGGAAGAGGTTAAAGGGTTGACCGGAGGTTACTTCATTTTGGAGCCGGACCCTGAATCCGCAGCCGAAAAACTCCTGGAAGCCATCAATGAACGCCGGGCCGGCCTGGGATTGCCTTATTAGAGGTCAGAAAACTGGTTTTTGCGCTGCTTTTTTCCATGCCGTCGCCGTTGCAGTTAAGATCCTGGTTTTAACTACACAATCCCTCCCTTCGGGGAGGGATTATACTTGAGTCTTGCTTTTACCCCATGTTTTTGTGAAATAATGTCTAAAAATAACGCAAGGTGCTGGTTTTGTCATGTTTTTTAAATATATTGAAAAGACGTTCATATTGGAGGTAACGCAAATTATATGCAAAAATGTGTTGCAAAGTGTTGCAAATCGCCCATTCCTTTGCTATAATGGCATTGCTCTATAAGTTATAGCGAAAACATGTAAAATAATTTTTGAAGTGATTAGAAAATATTATAGGTACAATTTTCTTGTGCTTAAAATAATAAATTGGTCAAAGGCAGGTGGCTTGCAGGTTTTGGAGCAGAATATTCAGTCTATAAGCGGTGCTTAAAATTACCTGCGCTAATCCCATTTTCGTAGCCAAGGAGGGTAATTATGGATTTCGGGCATTATTTTATTACCGGGGTTATGCCCTACGTTGCTGTTGCTTTCTTTGTTCTGGGTTTGGGGTATAAGATCGTCTACTGGTTTAAGGCCCCCATGCACCTGCACTGGGAACTGTTTCCTTACCCTCATACCGTGCCAGAGCAGCTAAAAGAAATGTTTACCGAAGTTTTTACCCTGCGCAGTCTGTATCTTTTTAACCGTAAGTTCTGGCTGCCTTCGCTTATGATGCACTGGGGTTTCTATTTTATCGTTGGTTGGCTGGTTGTTTTACTTTTGGGCTTTTCGTTTGCCCCTTACGTGGGTATGACCGGGGGGGTTTTGGTTCTTGCTGGCTCTTTCTCGCTGTTTTTACTGCGTCTTTTGGACGCCGAAGTGCGCAAAATATCGGTTCCGGTTGAATATCTAAACCTGCTTTTTATCTTCCTGCTGGCTTTCAGCAGTTTATTTAGCGGTTTTTTGACGGACTTCCAGGTCAGGTATTATTTCCTGAGTTTGCCGGCCTTTAAACCCGAGTTATCCTTTGCAGCCGATTACCTCATGCCGCTACTTTTGCTTGAGTTATTCCTGATCTACGTTCCCTTTACCCGTATGGCCCACTTTGCGGTCAAGTTCTTTACCTACCACAAGATTAAATGGGGTGAGCTTCACTGATGTGTGCTGTAGCAGCGCAAAAAGTATTTGATGACTACCGTGTCCTTCCGGATGAAGCGTTAAAGCCGGGTGAGCCCCGGGTGGAAAAATTCCTGCAGGCCATGCGGAAGTCGCTCCAGCAAAAGGAAAACTGGACCTTCTGGTTGCCCTATATCCTTTCCCTGGATACCTGCATGAAATGCGGCACCTGTGCCGAGGTCTGCCCGGTTTACCAGGCTACAGGGCGCAAGGAGATCTACCACCCGGTTTACCGCACCGACATGCTACGGAAGATCTATAAACGTTACTTTACCCTGCCGGGGAAACTCTTTCCCTGGCTGGTAGGGGCGGAAGACCTTACGGAAGAAAAACTCAACGCCCTGGCGGAAAACGTTTACCGGTGCACCATCTGCCGCCGCTGCTCTTACGTTTGCCCGGTGGCCATTGACAACGGGGTGATTGTGCGGGAGGCCAGGAAGATCCTTGACGCCATCGACATTGCCCCGGACGAGCTGAAGCAGAAAGGCACCAGGCTCCAGTTACAGGCCGGCAACGCCACCGGAATGCCTACGGCAGCATTCCTGGACATGGTGGAGTTCCTCGAGGATGAAATCGAAGAGACCAGGGGGTATCGAATTAAAATACCGGTGGATAAAGAGGGCGCCGAGTACTTGCTCATGCACAATGCCGGTGATTACCTGGCCTTTGCCGAGACGGTAATGGGCGCTGCTGAAGTCATGCATGCGGCCGGTGTCGACTGGACCCTGAACTCGCCGAATACGGGGATAAACGACGCCGTCAACTACGGCGTGTTCTACAGCGACGTGGAATTTTCGGCCGTTATCAAGGCCCATGTGGAAACCGCCCGGAAATTGGGGATTAAAAAGCTGGTTGTCGGGGAGTGCGGGCATGCCTTCGAGGCGCTGAAGTACCTGATCCTGAGGCTGATCCCGCCCCAGGAGAGGCCCTTTGAAGTAATGAGCATCCTGGAGCTGGAGGACCAGTGGATCCGGGAAGGGCGCATTAAAGTTGACCCGCAGAAAAACCCGGAGCCGGTTACCTTCCATGATTCGTGCAAGCTGGGCCGCCTGGGCGGCATGTTTGAAGAGCCCCGCCGGATCTTGAAGGCCTGCTGCCCCGATTTCCGCGAGATGACGCCCAACCGGGAAATGAGCCTGTGCTGCGGCGGCGGCAGCGGCTTTGCCATCATGGAAAAGGGTGGTTTCCTGAAGTTCCGCATGGAAACCTACGGCAGGCTCAAGGCAGAGCAGCTTAAGGCCACGGGGGCCAAAGTCGTTGCCTGCGCCTGTTCCAACTGCAAGGCGCAGTTCCGGGAGATCATCAATTACCACAAGCTGCCCATGCGTTATGCCGGCGTCAGCGAATTGCTGGCCAACGCCCTGGTACGCTAAAGGCAGGAGCGGTAAAGTAGACATCTATGACGCTTTCAGCGTCACTGCCGTTTTGCATACGGAAGCGAACGGAGCGAGCGCGTGCAAACGGCAGGCAATTGTTATTTTCAGGACAGCATAATAGATAGATTAAGGCCGGCTGGTGCGCCGGCCTTTGCTAATTATGAACCGGTGTGCGGTTGCAGCACGCCGGTTTTTTTGGTGATATTTGAGCGCCGTGATGAGAAGGGAATTGTGGGATGTGCCGCCTAACCCTGGAGGCTTCCAATTTCTAAAATGTACATATGATAATTAATATCAGCGAAAATTTAGCGGAATATAGTTGAAAACCTCTCCCCCCTCTGTTATAATGGGATTACCAATTAGTGATGGCGAAAATATCACTAAAAATTTTGAAGACATAAGTAAATCTTATCGTTAGTTTTTCACTACCACTTAAAAGAGCTAATCCAGGTCAAGGCGGGTGTGGTCCGGTGAAGCAAAATAACGGAGTTTCCGGTTCTGTACTGGTGGTTGGCGCCGGGATCAGCGGCATGCAATCGGCCCTGGACCTGGCCGAAAGCGGCTTTCGGGTTTACCTGGCCGATGAGAAACCGGCCATCGGCGGTACCATGGTCAGGCTGGATAAAACCTTTCCCACCAACGATTGCGCCATGTGCATCGTTTCCCCCAGGCTGGTGGATACGGGAAGGCACCTGAACATTGAAATCCTCACCAATACCAGTTTGACGGCCCTTCACGGAGAGGCAGGCAATTTTCGTGCCACATTAAAACAAAAGGCCCGCTACGTGGACCTTTCGAAATGCACCGGCTGCGGTGAATGTGCCCGGGTGTGCCCGGTGGAGGTGGACAATGAATTTGACGCCGGCCTGGGCAGCCGCAAGGCCATTTATAAACTTTTTCCCCAGGCTACGCCCGGCGCCTACGCCATCGACAAACGGGGTATTTCTCCCTGCCGCGCGGCCTGCCCCGCCGGGGTTAACGTGCAGGGGTACGTGCAGTTGATTAAAGCCGGGAAGTATACCGAGGCGTGGCAGACCATTTACCGCGACAATCCCTTCCCGGCCATTTGCGGTCGGGTTTGCACCCATCCCTGCCAGTCCGCCTGCCACCGGGCAGGCGTGGACGGGGCGGTAAATATCAGGGCCTTGAAGCGCTTTGCCGCCGACCGGGCCTATCAGGACCTTGATGCCCTCCCCCTGCCCGGGGTGGAAGAGCCCCGGGGCAAAAAGGTGGCCGTGGTGGGCGCCGGTCCGGCCGGTCTTTCGGCCGCCTATCACCTGGTCAAGAAAGGTTACGGCGTGACTGTTTTTGAGGCGCTGCCCATGGCCGGGGGTATGATGCGGGTGGGCATCCCCGAGTACCGCCTGCCGAAGAAGTGGGTTGACCTGGAGGTGGATCTGCTTTCCCGGCTGGGGGTGGAATTTAAATTCAATACCCGGTTGGGGAGGGACATCACCCTGGAAAGCCTGCGGCAGGATTACGAAGCCGTTTTTCTCGCCGTGGGAGCCCACAGGAGCAGTACACCGGGGGTGCCCGGGGAGGACCTGCCGGGGGTGGAGCAGGGGATATCTTTCCTGCGCCGGGTGGCCCTGGGCGAGCCGGTGACCGTCGGGCGGCGGGTGGCCGTAATCGGCGGGGGCAACACGGCCATGGACTGTGCCCGTACAGCCGTGCGGCTTGGTGCGGGGGAGGTCTATATAGTTTACCGCCGTTCCGAGGCGGAAATTACCGCCCTCCCCGAGGAAATAGCCGCGGCTAAGGAAGAAGGCATCCAGTTTATCATGTTGACCAGCCCCGTGCGTTTCACCGGCGAAGAGGGCAGGCTGGTCAGGATAGAATGCGTGAAAAACCGGCTGGAACATGCCCGGGACGGCGGTCGTCCCCGCCCGGTGCCCGTGGAGGGCAGCGAGTTTACCCTGGACGTGGATATGGTCATCCTGGCCACAGGGCAACAGCCGGATCTCTCCTGCTTAAATGGCAGCATCCCGGCAGGCAACACCATTCCTGCCGATCCCGATACCCTGGCTACCGGTGTCCCCGGAGTGTTTGCCGGGGGAGACTGTGTCACCGGGCCGAAAACGGTGATCGATGCCATTGCCGCCGGCAAGGTAGCTGCCGAATCCATCCACCGCTATCTTTCCGGGCAGGATTTGAAAGAGGGGCGCCAGTTCCGGGTGCCGGAAGAAAAAATTGCCCCTTTGCGCCAGGCACCCCATGAAATACCCCGCTGTGAGCCCCGCCCCGTGATTCACCTGGACCCGCGGGAGCGAGTTAAGGGATTTGTGGAGGAAGCAAAGACCTATACCGCCGAAGAAGCGAAAAAAGAGGCAGAGCGCTGCCTGAACTGCGCCGTCTGTTCCGAGTGCCAGGAGTGTGTGCGGGTTTGCCTGGCCAAAGCCATCGATCACGAAATGCAGGATGAGGAACTGGAAGTAAATGTAGGGGCGGTGATCTTGAGCCCCGGCGGGGAGGTTTTTGACCCCGCAGGGCTGGCCTACTACGGCTATGGACGCTACCCCAACGTGGTCACCAGCATCCAGTTCGAGCGCATTTTAAGCGCTTCCGGACCCTACCAGGGCCATCTAGTGCGCCCCTCCGACGGAAAAGAGCCCCGGCGTATTGCCTGGATCCAGTGCGTGGGGTCCCGGAACCTGCGCCTGGGGCACGACTACTGTTCCTCGGTCTGCTGCATGTACGCCATCAAGGAGGCGGTAATTGCCAAGGAGCACAGCCACGGGTCCCTGGAGACCACCATCTTCTTCATGGATATGCGTACCTACGGCAAGGACTTTGAACGCTACTACCGCCGGGCGGAAGAAGAACACGGCGTGCGTTTTGTGCGCAGCCGCATCTATAACGTGGAAGAGGCGGACAATGGAAATCTGCGCATCCGCTACGTTTTGCCCGGCGGCCAGGTGCAGGAGGAAGAATTCGACCTGGTGGTCCTTTCCGTGGGCTTTACGGCCGGGGAAAAGGCCAGGGAGCTGGCCTCCCGGCTGGGAATAGAAACTGATCCAGCGGGATTCTGCCGCTTTAATGAATTCAGCCCGGGGGTAACATCGGTGCCGGGGATCTTTGCCGGCGGCGTTTTTGCCGGCCCCAAGGACATTCCGGAGACGGTGACCGAGGCCAGCGCCGCGGCGGGCTACGTTTCCCGGTTGTTGAGCGCCGCCCGGGGCAGTGAGACCCGGGTCAAGGAGTACCCCCCGGAAAGGCCGGTGCATAAACAGCCGCCCCGGGTGGGAGTGTTTGTCTGCCACTGCGGCATCAACATCGGCAGCGTGGTACGGGTGCCCGAGGTGGTGGAGTACGCCAAACGCCTGCCCGGTGTAGTCTACGCGAGGGAATTCCTCTTCACCTGCTCCCAGGATAGCGTAGAGGAAATTAAAAAGTGCATTCATGAGCACCGTTTGAACCGGGTGGTGGTGGCGTCGTGCACGCCGCGGACCCACGCGCCGCTGTTCCAGAACGTTTTGAGGGAAGCGGGGCTGAACCCCTACCTGTATGAGCACGTGAACATCCGGGAGCACTCCTCCTGGGTGCACCGGGACCGGCCGGAAGAAGCCACGGAAAAGGCCAGGGACCTGGTGCGCATGGCTGTAGCAAAGGTGCGCCTGCTCACCCCCATCACCCAGACCTACACCGGGATCAACAAGGGCGCCCTGGTGGTGGGCGGGGGAGTGGCGGGCATGACGGCGGCCCTCTCCCTGGCGGAACAGGGCTTTCAAGTGAGCCTGGTGGAAAAGGAACGTGAGCTGGGCGGGAACGCCAGGTACCTCTACTACACCCTGCAGGGTTCGGATCCCCGGCAGTACTTGAACGAACTCATTGATAAAGTGCTCAACCACCCGTTGATCCAGGTGTTTACCGGGAGCCAGGTGGTGGAAGCCGGGGGCTACCCGGGCAACTACCACAGCCGCATCAAAACGCCGGAAAAGGAACTGGAAATAAGCCACGGGGCGGTGGTTCTGGCCACGGGGGCCAGGGAAGCCCGGCCGCAGGAATACCTTTTAGGGCAGCATCCCCGGGTGATGACCCAGCGGGACCTGGAGGAGAGCATCCACCGGGGGGAAGTGCAGGACCTCAATACGGTGGTCATGATCCAGTGCGTGGGATCGCGGGACGAGGAGCGGCCCTACTGCAGCCGGGTATGCTGCAGCCATGCCCTCAAGAACGCCCTGAAGCTAAAGGAGCTGAACCCGCAGGCGAACATCTACATTCTCTACCGGGACATCCGGGTGTACGGGTTAAACGAGCAATATTACACGCAGGCGCGGCAGAAGGGGATTATCTTCATCCGCTACGACCTGGGGAAAAAGCCGGAAGTGGAAGCGGCGGGCGAGGGTCTGGTGGTGAGGGCAGTGGACCATATTCTGGGGGTGGAACTGGCCATCGAGCCGGACGTGCTGGTCTTGAGTACGGGCGTGGTGCCCGGGGAGGACAACGGCAGGCTGAGCCAGTTGTTCAAGGTACCCCTGAACAGCGACGGGTTCTTTTTGGAAGCGCACATGAAGCTGCGGCCGGTGGACTTTGCGGCGGAAGGGTTGTACCTGTGCGGCCTGGCCCACTCGCCCAAGCTGGTGGGGGAAAGCATCACCCAGGCCAATGCGGCGGCCATGCGGGCGGTGACGCTGCTGGCCAGGGACCGCCTGGCCAACGTGGCCATCACCGCCACGGTGGAGGAGGAACTCTGCGTGGGCTGCGGCATGTGCGTTAAGGTATGCGACTACCAGGCCCGGAGCATAGACCCCTTGCGGCGAGTGGCCGACGTAAACGAGGCCCTGTGCCAGGGGTGCGGGGCCTGCGTGGCCGCCTGTCCCAACGGTGCTTCCCAGCAGAAGGGTTACGAAAAGGGACAGTTGCTGGCCATGGTCAGTGCGGCCCTGGAAGCGGTGTAGGTTTGATCAGTAATGGCGATGCTTTTTACAAGGAGGCAGCTACCGTGGCAACAAACAGCCAGCCAAGAGGCTCCGTGGTGGTTGTGGGCGCCGGGATCAGCGGCATGCAGTCGGCCCTGGACCTGGCCGAGGCGGGGTTTAAAGTCTACGTGGTGGAGCGGGGCCCCGCCATTGCCGGCCACATGTCCATGCTGGATAAAACATTCCCCACCAACGATTGCTCAATGTGCATCCTTTCCCCCAAAGTGGCCGACCTTGGGGGACATCACAATATCGAAGTGCTCACCCTGGCCGAGGTTAGCGGTTTGAGAGGCGAGCCGGGCGACTTTACCGTTACCGTCCACAAGCACCCCCGCTTTGTGGATTTAACCCGCTGTGTCAGCTGCGGCCGCTGCGAGCAGGTCTGCCCCCGGGAGGCGGCCGACGACTTCAACCAGGGCCTGGGTGTGCGCAAGGCCATCTACAAACCCTATGCCCAGGCTTTTCCCAACGCCTATGTGGTGGATCCCGACGCCTGCCTGCAGTGCGGCGCATGCGTGGAGAAATGCGCCCGCAAGGCCATTGACCACAATATGCGCGGGGAAGAATTGCAGATCCGGGCGGGGGCGGTGATCCTTTCCCCCGGCTTTGAGCTGTTCGATGCGGCTGCCCGGCCGGAGCTCGGTTACGGGCGCTTCCCCAACGTGGTTACCAGCCTGCAGTTTGAGCGGATCTTGAGCGCTTCGGGGCCATATGAAGGCCATCTGGTGCGGCCTTCCGACGGCAAAGAGCCCCGGCGCATCGCCTGGCTGCAGTGCGTGGGCTCCCGGGAACCCCGCTCCGGGATCGATTACTGCTCGGCGGTGTGCTGCATGTACGCAACCAAGGAGGCCATCGTCGCCAGGGAACACACCCCCGGCCTGGAAACAACCATCTTTTACATGGATATGCGGGCCTACGGCAAGGGCTTTGAACAGTACTACCGGCGGGCAAAAGACGAGCTGGGTGTACGCTACGTCCGCTGTGTGGTATCCGAAGTGAAGGAAGTGCCCGGCACCAGGAACCTGCTGCTGCGCTACCGCACCCCGGAAGGCATTTTCCGGGAGGAAGAGTTCGACATGGTGGTGCTGTCGGTGGGCATGCGCCCCGCCCGGGGAGCCCGGGAACTGGCCGACGTCCTGGGGGTGGAGCTGGACCGGTTCGGTTTCTGCCGGAACGATCCGTTCAACCCGGTGGCTACCTCCAGGCCGGGGATCTTTGCCGGCGGCGTCTTTGCCGGCCCCAAGGACATCCCGGAGACGGTGACCGAGGCCAGTGCCGCGGCGGGCTGCGTTTCCCGGTTGTTGAGCGCCGCCCGGGGCAGTGAGACCCGGGTCAAGGAGTACCCCCCGGAAAGGCCGGTACATAAAGAGCCGCCCCGGGTGGGGGTGTTTGTCTGCCACTGCGGCATCAACATCGGCAGCGTGGTACGGGTGCCCGAGGTGGTGGAATACGCCAAACACCTGCCGTGGGTGGTGCACGCCCAGGAGTTTCTCTTTGCCTGCGCCCAGGACAGCCTGGAGAAGATCCGCAGGACCATTGTCAACCGCAAGCTCAACCGGGTGGTGGTGGCGTCGTGCACGCCGCGGACCCACGCGCCGCTGTTCCAGAACGTTTTGAGGGAAGCGGGGCTGAACCCCTACCTGTATGAACACGTGAACATCCGGGAGCACTCCTCCTGGGTGCACCGGGACCGGCCGGAAGAAGCCACGGAAAAGGCCAGGGACCTGGTGCGCATGGCTGTAGCAAAAGTGCGCCTGCTCACCCCCATCACCCAGACCTACACCGGGATCAACAAGGGTGCCCTGGTGGTGGGCGGGGGAGTGGCGGGCATGACGGCGGCCCTCTCCCTGGCGGAACAGGGCTTTCAAGTGAGCCTGGTGGAAAAGGAACGTGAGCTGGGCGGGAACGCCAGGTACCTCTACTACACCCTGCAGGGTTCGGATCCCCGGCAGTACTTGAACGAACTCATTGATAAAGTGCTCAACCATCCGTTGATCCAGGTGTTTACCGGGAGCCAGGTGGTGGAAGCCGGGGGCTACCCGGGCAACTACCACAGCCGCATCAAAACACCGGAAAAGGAACTGGAAATAAGCCACGGGGCGGTGGTTCTGGCCACGGGGGCCAGGGAAGCCCGGCCGCAGGAATACCTTTTAGGGCAGCATCCCCGGGTGATGACCCAGCGGGACCTGGAGGAGAGCATCCACCGGGGGGAAGTGCAGGACCTCAACACGGTGGTCATGATCCAGTGCGTGGGATCGCGGGACGAGGAGCGGCCCTACTGCAGCCGGGTATGCTGCAGCCATGCCCTCAAGAACGCCCTGAAGCTGAAGGAGCTGAACCCGCAGGCGAACATCTACATTCTCTACCGGGACATCCGGGTGTACGGGTTAAACGAGCAATATTACACGCAGGCGCGGCAGAAGGGGATTATCTTCATCCGCTACGACCTGGGGAAAAAGCCGGGAGTGGAAGCGGCGGGCGAGGGTCTGGTGGTGAGGGCAGTGGACCATATTCTGGGGGTGGAACTGGCCATCGAGCCGGACGTGCTGGTCTTGAGTACGGGCGTGGTGCCCGGGGAGGACAACGGCAGGCTGAGCCAGTTGTTCAAGGTACCCCTGAACAGCGACGGGTTCTTTTTGGAAGCGCACATGAAGCTGCGGCCGGTGGACTTTGCGGCGGAAGGGTTGTACCTGTGCGGCCTGGCCCACTCGCCCAAGCTGGTGGGGGAAAGCATCACCCAGGCCAATGCGGCGGCCATGCGGGCGGTGACGCTGCTGGCCAGGGACCGCCTGGCCAACGTGGCCATCACCGCCACCGTCAACCCGCGGCGCTGCGTAGCCTGCGGGGTTTGCGTACAGGTATGCGACTACCAGGCCCGGAGCATAGACCCCTTGCGGCGAGTGGCCGACGTAAACGAGGCCCTGTGCCAGGGGTGCGGGGCCTGCGTGGCCGCCTGTCCCAACGGCGCTTCCCAGCAGAAGGGTTACGAAAAGGGACAGTTGCTGGCCATGGTCAGCGCGGCCCTGGAAGCAGTGTAACAACGCACGAGAATTGGTCTTCCGAAGGCCGTTACCAAAAGACCGGCGCACCAAGTCCGTGCACCGTTAAGTATTCAACTGAGGAGGTTTTCCCATGAGCGTGATGCTTTCGCAACCGCCGTTAGCGGACCCGGTTTCGCAAGAGCGGCAGGAACCCGACCTGAAAGTGGTGGCTTCCTTCGAGCCTAAAATTGTCGGCCTGGTGTGTAACTGGTGCTCCTACGCTGGTGCCGACCTGGCGGGGACCTCCCGCATCCAGTACCCGCCCAACATCCGCCTGGTAAGGGTTATGTGCACCGGTTCGGTAGATCCCCTGTATATCCTGCGCCCCCTGATGGACGGGGCCGACGGCGTGCTGGTGGGCGGGTGACACCCGGGAGATTGCCACTATGGTAGTGGCAATTACAAAGCCCGGCGCCGCCTTGCGGCCTTAAGGGCCATCCTGAAACAGTTTGGCATCGGAGAAGAGCGGGTGTGGTTCCGTTTCATCAGCGCTTCCGAGGGCAAGCGGTTTGCCGAAACAGTCCAGGAAATGGTTAACGAGTTGAAAAAACTGGGGCCCAACCCCCTGCGCCGTCGCTGGGATATTTGAAGGGGTTAATGGGTCGCTTGCAAAAAGGTGATGGCTTATGAAAACGGCTTTGCTTAAAGTTGAATCCGGTTCCCCCCGGCAGGCCGCGGCAAACTTTTTCCAGGCCCTGCTGGACCGGCAGGTGGTGGATGCCCTGATCGTTCCCAGGGAAGTGCCTTCCCGGCGCATGGTGGTGCCCGCCCTGGCCGTATCCGGGGATGGGCTGTCCGGCGCGAACCCCTTTGCCCCCGTGGCCATTATCAATGCTGCCCGGGCTGTAAGCAGGCTGACTTCCCGGGATCCCGGGGTGAAAGTGGGGGCGGTTTTGCGTCCCTGTGAAATCCGGGCGCTGGTGGAAATGGCTAAATTCCAGCAGATTACCCTGGAGCAGGTGCTGATCATCGGTACGGACTGCCTGGGCACCTTTGAGCCGGCCGATTATTACCAGCTTACGGAGGCGGGCCTGGATACCGACGCCTGGCTGGCGCAGGCGGCCGGCTCCGGCAAGGCGGCCTTGAACGGGACGAGGATCAGAACGGCCTGTGCCATCTGCGAGGCCATATCTCCGTCAGGTGCCCATTTATCCCTGCACTGGGTGGGCTGTGATGTTCGCCGGGAGCTCTACATTGCCTGCGACGATGAACGGCTTAACCTGGACGCTCTCTTTGACGGCGGCATTTTAGTGCCCGGGGAATTGCCGGCGGCCAGGCAGTCCCTGGTGGAATCCCTGCAAAAAGAGCGCCGGGAGCTGGCGCAGGAAATGTGCCGGGATTTTGCCTCCCGGGTTGCGGACGTCAACCGGCTGCTGGATGAACTGGCCCCCTGCCTGGGCTGCCATAACTGCCGGGAGGTTTGTCCCATTTGTGTCTGCCGGGAGTGTGTTTTTGACAGCAACCTGTTTGAACACGAGCCGTCCAGGTACCTGCACTGGGCGGCGGCCCGGGGTGCGCTGGAGCTGCCCACCGACACGCTGCTGTATCACCTGACGCGCATGCATCACATGGGGGTCAGTTGCGTGGGTTGCGGCCATTGTGAGAGCGGCTGTCCCAGCAGGATACCCCTGACCCTTCTTTTCCGCACCATCGGGCAAAAGCTGCAGGACCTCTTCTCCTATGTGCCCGGTGCCAGCGTGGATGAGCCGCCTCCCCTGACCACTTACAAGGAGCACGAACTGGAGCCCCGGTAACGCCGGGCGGCGGTGATGTGAGTGATGTGAGGTGAGTTTTCATGGCCACGGCCACTCTCCACCTTCCGGCAGGGGCAATAACAGTGGATGCGGCGTTCCGGGAAGAGGTGGCCCGCTTAAGCGGCCAGCCCCTGGAGCTCTGCTTTCAGTGCCAGAAATGCGCCTCCGGCTGTTACCCCACCCAGGAAGGTGACTATACGCCCAATGAAATTATGCGCCTGGTTCAATACGGGGCCCGGGACGCGGTGTTGGGGAGCAGGACCATCTGGCTGTGTACTTCCTGTGAAACCTGCGGCCTGCGCTGTCCCAACGGCATCCGTATTGCAGAGGTAATGGACACATTAAAACAAATGGCTGCTGCCCGCGGCATTGCTCCGGCCGGTGAGACCGGCCCCCTGTTTCATAACCTGTTTCTAAGCGAAATCCGGGCTGCCGGCCGGGTGCACGAAACCATGTTGATGCTGAAGTACAAGTTGAAAACCGGCAACCTTTTTGCGGACATGAAGCTGGGCTGGCAGCTCTTCCGGCGGGGCAAGCTGCCCCTGGTGCCGCGGCTGAAAAAAGACCCGGCGGTGCGCCGGATTTTTGAACGGGCCGGCGGGCAGGAGTAAGCGGGGACAACGCCGTGCCTTAAGACTGAGCATTTAGGTGGAAGAGGTGCATCATCATGCAATACAGCTACTACCCCGGCTGTTCCCTGGAGGCTACCGGGGTGGAATACAACCTTTCCACCCGGGCGGTGGCCGGGGCCCTGGGGGTGGAACTGGTGGAGCTGCCCGGCTGGACCTGCTGCGGTTCTTCCTCGGCCCACGCGGTGAACAAAGACCTGGCCCTGGGACTGGCGGCCCACAATATCGCCCTGGCCCAGGAGCAGGGGCGCGACCTGGTGGTGCCCTGCTCGGCCTGTTACACCTGCCTGTCCAAAGCCGACCACCAGATGAGGCATGACCCCGGGGAAAGGGCGCGGGGAGAAATGCTGGCTGGTTTTTCCTACACCGGTGAAATCCAGATTTATTCCTTTCTGGAAGTGGTCAGGGTACAGGTGGGCATGGAAAGGGTTGCCCAAACGGTACGGCGGCCCCTGACCGGTCTAAAGCTGGCCTGCTACTACGGGTGCCTGCTGGTGCGCCCTCCGGAAGTGCGTCCCTTTGACCGGGCCGAGGATCCCACCTCCCTGGATGAGCTGGCTGCCGCCCTGGGGGCGGAGCCGGTTTCCTGGTGTTATAAAACCACCTGTTGTGGGGCCGGGCTTTCCCTGACCCGGCCGGAGGTGGTGGAGCAACTGGTTGCCCGGCTTTTGTCCGCCGCCCGGGAAGCCGGGGCCGACGCCCTGGTCAGCGCCTGTCCGTTGTGCCAGAACAACCTGGAGATGCGCCGCCCGGCTCAAGAGGACATTCCCGTGTTTTACTTTACCGAATTAATGGGCCTGGCTTTCGGGTTGGGGGAGGCGCCCGGCTGGTTGAAAAAACACCTGGTCGATCCCTTCCCTTTGTTGCAGCGGTTTTCCCTGGTGGGGTAGCCCGCGTGAAGGACCCGGGACGGCGGTTGCCGTCCCGGAAAAATTTACCTCTTGCCAGAGAACAAGTGTTCTGGCTAAAATGGGATCAGAACACTTGTTCAGGGCAGGAGGTTTTATTATGTCCCGGGTCATTTTGCTGGTTGACATGAACGCCTTTTTTGCCAGCGTCCACCAGGCCCTGGATCCGGGCCTGCGGGGCAAGCCGGTGATTGTCGCCGGGGATCCGGCCAGGCGCCACGGCGTGGTCCTGGCCGCCAGCTACGAGGCCAGGGCCAAAGGGGTTAAGACCGGCCTGACGGTGGCCGAGGCCCGCCTGGCCTGCCCCGAAGGCATCTTCATCAAGCCGCAGCACGACCTCTACGTTCGCTTTTCCGCCCGTATCCTGCGCATCCTGCACGACTTCACCCCCCTGGTGGAGCCTTTTTCCATTGACGAAGCCTTTTTAGACGTTACCGGCTGCCACAAGCTCCTGGGTTCCCCGGTGGAAATCGCCCGCCGGCTGAAAGCGCGCATTCGCCAGGAAGTGGGCATCACCTGCAGCGTGGGGATTGGCCCCAACAAGCTACTGGCCAAAATGGCGGCGGAACTGCAAAAGCCCGACGGCCTCACCCAGCTCACTTTCGAGGATGTACCCCGGCGCCTGTGGCCCCTGCCGGTGCGGGAACTTTTCGGCGTGGGCCCCCGTTACGAGGAGCACCTGAGAAAGTTGAACATCCATACCATTGGCGACCTGGCCAACTTCCCGGTGGACGTCCTTAAAAGGCGATTTGGGGCCTACGGAGAAGCCCTGTGGTTCTGCGCCCGGGGTATCGACCACAGCCCGGTGGATCCCGGCAGTTTAAAGCAGGTGAAGAGCATCGGGCAGCAAATCACCCTTCCCCGGGATTACCGGGGCGAGGAGATTAAGGTGGTGCTGTGGGAGCTGGCCGACCGGGTGGCCCGGCGGGCCCGGGCGGGAGAATATGCCGGCAGAACGGTGGTGCTGTCCCTCAAAGACACCCGCTTTAACTGGCTGTCCCGCCGGAAATCCCTGCCTTTCCACACCAGCCTGGCCGGGGATATTTACCGGGCCGCGGCGGATTTGCTGGAACAGCACTGGTCCCCGCACTGGCCGGTGCGCCTGGTGGGGCTTACCCTGAGCGGCTTAACGGCCCGCATGCCGGAACAGTTGACCCTCTTCGGCGAAAGGGAAAGACGGCAAAGGGCGGAACAGGCTTGCGATGCCATTACAAAACGGTACGGGGAAAAGGCTATTTTCCGGGCCGTGTCCCTCACCCGGGCGGGGGTCTTTTATGCCGGTGCCAGGTAATGGTTTGGGAAATGGGGGTGCAACTATGGAAGATAACAAGCTGTGGGAGGGCCATCGCATTATTCTGCCGGAAATGCGGGAGAAAGCCGTGCATACCTGCCGGGATTGTTGCTTCCTGGTGGAAATCCAGGGCCGGTGGGAAAGCCGTCCCGGCTGCGTAGCCGGTATCCCTCGCTACGGTACCCTGGAAAGGCGCGTGCCCCTTAAAATCCACGCCCTGGATATTTTAAAAATGGCCGGCCGGGAGGGATTGCAGGCCGTGCTGGCCTGTGGCGATCCGGATAGCCCGGCCTGCGGCTTGTTCCGGCCCCGCAGCTCACCCGGTCGAGTGGGAGCGGGGCAAACCGGTAAGCAGGATTGAGCCGGCGGTATTCATAAACCTTTCCCGCCCGTTCCGCCTACATTATCCCCCACTGCCGTGTGTATTCGAGCTTTATCTCATACTCATACGGTTCAAACCCGTGCTCCTGCAGCAACTCTTTTACCTGATACGCCTCCAGGTCGCTGCCTTCCAGGATAACGGCCTTCCGGGTGCCCCGGCAGCAAAAGCCCCTTTCCTGCAACAGCTCGATCATGGAAGCCACCCGTTCCATCCTTTCTTTCAGAAAATCACCCAGCCGGCGCACGTCTTCCGGCCGGACCATGCCCGCGCCCCGGATTTTCTCCAGGGGCGGGACTTCCCCGGTCAGCCAGTTTCTTTCCCAAAGCTTCAGGATTACCGTAACCCGGTAGTTCACCATAACCTTTCATCTCCCGTAATTACCATATTAACATTGTCAGGGATGACCAAATAAGCCAATAAAAAGGTACCGGGCTGTTAACTTATTTCAGGGGACAGCCCCTTTTTGTTACTTAACCGGGGACGGGTGGGCTCGAGGCCGGGTTTTCCCCCTTTTCCAGAGCCTCCAGCAGCACCAGCGTTCCGGCGTATACCCCTTCGTCGTCGTAGACGAAAATCACTTCCCCGTCCAGGTTGCGGGAGTCCAGGTGTACCCTTTTCACAGACCGGGAACCCATGTTCCGGTAAATGAAACCGGCCAGCTCGGGATCCACGGCATCTATGCTGATGCCCGTCTCCAGGCTGCCCAGGTAACAGCGGGCCATCAGGTTGGCCTGGACCACCCTGTGATTGCGGTCCACATAGACCGCTCCCTGGGGCAGGGCTTCCATGAGGCGGGACAGAACCCGGCCGCAGGTTTCCTCCTCCCTGCCGCCGGTACCGATTACCGTCAGCGCCCCCAGTACTTTGCCCTTTTTCACAATGGGCGAGTGAATGGCCTCCAGCAGGCGGTCGGCGGTCTTCAGGGTCAGGGTGCCGTACCGGTTCTTTTCGCCCGGGATGTCCCCGATATGTCCCAGTATTTCCTTTAATTTCGCTCCCTTCAAGGGCCCTTTTGCGCTGAAAATCTCATGGGCCGCCTGGTTGGCAAAGAGCACCCGCCCGGCGTTGTTGGAAATAATCACTCCCTCATGCACATGGTTAAAGATGTTAAAATCGATGTTTTCGAAGTAGGTCCGGGCGCTGTTCACCCCCCACAGTTCCACCAGGAACTGGTAGAGGCAGCAGTAGAGGGCAAATAGCAATAACATGATGGTAATGACGCGGTAGGTGTCGAAGTTATTTTCCCGCAAAAAAAAGTACAGTTGCCAGGGAGGATCACCTATGGTCAGGAAATTTACGTCATATGCTAATTGGTTGGCATAGAATTTTTCTTCCCGGCCGCTGAACTGGTCCAGCAATTCCCGTTCAAAGGGCCACACCACGGGAGTCTTCCCACCGGCAAAAACGGCCACCCTGCAGGTGTTGCCCAGGAATTCCTGGGAGAGCTCCTGTTGAAAGTCCATAATGCTGAAGTCCAGGGCCAGCCATTCCTTCCCCAGGGGAGTGACCACGGTTACCACCGTTTGAGCGCCGTCACCGGCATGCACCCCCAGCACCCGGGACCCCTGCCGGGGTGGCTGGGACCGGAACTTTTCCAGCGGCAGGTCTCCAGGGGGTATCCCTGTTCGAGCCACCACTCGTCCTGTGGCGTCCAGAATGTATGCGCCGGTAATGCGGTGATCGAAAAGGGGCAGCTCTTTTAGAGCGGCGTTCCTGTCGGGCCGGCCGTTGAGTTTCCGGGCGGCCCCTTCGGTGACTCCCCGCAGGTTGTTGAGAAAGAAGCTGGTTTTATTGACGGCCACCTGGCGGATGGTTTCTTCGTAGTCGTTCATGATGCCTTTTAAAAAGCGGAATTCCACGACAAAGAGCATGGTTATGATAGTCAGGAAGAAGAGCATTATAAACATCAGCCAGGCGCTGTTTACCGTCAGGGACTTTTTCATCGCATCCACCGCCACTACCAGTTTGTTTAACTGCCGGACGATTCATTTCCTGCGCTTGCCCGGTTTGCCTCACAGATCGGGATGTCGCAGGAGGCCGGCACTACCTTACCAGTCCCCTGCGGGCGGCGGCAGCCAGGGCTTCCTCCAGCGTCCTCACCCCCAGCTTGGTGCAGATGCCCCGGATGCGGCGCCGCAGGGTGGACAGGCTGATATAAAGTTTGGCCGCCACTTCCTTCTGGTCTTCGCCCCGGGCAATGAGCTGCAGAATGCTGGTTTCCTGGTCCGTCAGCACGGGGCTGTCGGGTTTTAACAGCAGTTCAGCCTGCAACCCCGGATAGAGGTAGGTTCCGCCCTTGTACACCATATTGATGGCCGAGCGGATCTCATCAAAAAAGGCATATTTGGGTACAAACCCGTGTACACCCCTTTCCATGGCCTTGCGGATAAAGGTTACATCGTCATAGGTGGTCAGGGCTACAAATTTCACATGGGGGTGGGATTGGACCACACGTTCGCACAGGTCCAGGCCGTCACCGTCCGGCAGGCCGATGTCCAGCAGGATCACATCCACGTTTGGGCCCACGTTCTGTAGCGCCGCGGCGCAGGAATCGGCCTCGGCCACCACCTGCATGTTTTCTTCCATATCAATCAGCTTTTTCAGGCCCTCGCGGAAAACGTTATGATCCTCCACCAGCATGATCCCGATCTTCTTCACTGCCTTTCCCCCCGTCAGTAAGTGGTACGGTCAGGGTTACGCAGAATCCCCCGTCCCTAAAGCCGTATGCCAGGTCCCCGCCGATAAACCTGGCCCTTTCCTTCATTCCCCACAGTCCTTTTCCGGGTACGGGCTTCTCTTCCCGCATTCCCCCGTTGTCCAGGATCTCGATCTGCAGGGTATCGCCTGTCTCGTTGAAGTAGATGTCCACCTCCGTGGCCGCCGAATGCCTGGCCACATTGGTAAGAGCTTCCTGAATAATGCGGTAAATGAATATTTCCCTGTCCCGGCCCAGGCGCAGTGAGCGCTGGTGGTAGAAAATATAGACCCTGCAGTTATGGAGACGCTCGAAATTGGTGCTATAGGTTTCCAGGGCCGGGATCAGCCCCACCTTTTCGATCAGGTAGGGGTGAATGTCGTTCATGATACTTCGCATATCAATGGCCGCATTCTGGCACTGGGTACGCAGCAGGCACAGGTTCTTTTGTACCTCTTCCGGCAGCTTTTCCCCGTGTACCCGCAGCACGTAGTCCAGGCCGTGGATGATGCTGGACAGGTACCGGCCGATCCAGTCGTGAATTTCAATGGACAGGTGCTTTCTTTCCCTTTCAATGGTGTCCAGCAGAATGGTGCCGTCCTTCGGTTCGGGCGCCTGCCGGGCGGTGAGCACGGCACCGGCCGTTTTGCCGAAAAGGTAGACCGGGGCGCAGTCCACGGTCAAGAGCAGCCGGCTCCCTTCCCGGTTATAGCTCAGCGGGCAGTCCGCCGTTTTTTCCTCCTGCAAAAGGGCCTGGTAAATGGGTTGGACCACTTTCTGCCAGTGGGGGTACAGGATCAGGATGTCCCCCAGGGTTTTACCAACCGCCGTTTCCCGGGAAAGGTTAAATAATTTTTCCGCCGCCGGGTTTAAATACTGTAACTTTTCCTTCCGGTCCACAAAGATCACGGCCCTGGAAGAGTCCCTCACCAGGTCCTGCAGGCAGGAATACCGCGCCGCCAGGGGCCGGGCCGCCGCGCTGGCCCACAATACCGCTCCCAGGGAAAGGAGGGAAAGGAAAAACATCAGCAGGCTTTCTTTATGCAATGAAGCCATGGTACGTTCCAGCAGGTCTTTATTCTTCTGCCCGCCGTCTCCGGCCAGGGCGGCGGCCCGGTAGGCCAACTGCCGGCTGAGGTCACGGTGCTGCCACAGCAAAAGTTCCCGGCCGGTGTCCCGTCCGAGTACCCCGCGGGGTATCACCTCATTTTCCATAAAGGAGGTATAAGCCCTGGTCAGGGCCATCAGCTCGGCCACGTCCTGCTTTCTGGATTGTTCCACCAGGTTATAGAGTTGCAGTTCTCTTTTTGCCGTTTCCACGCTGTAATGACGGAAATCATTCAGTGCCTGGGCATCACCGTAAAAGATATAATCCTGCCCGGCACCGGTCAGGTGATAAATGTTCGATGCTATTTCCTGGTATTTAATCTGGCGCTGCAGTTCCACTTCGATCCGGCTTAACTGCCGGGGCAGGGTATAACCTGTGTAAAGCAAGAGCAAAACCGGCAGCAGGATCATGATAAACCACAATGCCCACGGCCACCAGGTCCGGTTTTGATTCACTGACGTCACCTTCCATTAAAAATAAAGGATACGGCAGGGCCGGTATAATTCCTGCGGGAATCTTCTGGTTATGGGCGGGATGCGGCATCCCTTTCCAAAATCACCATGGCAAACGGCACGAAACGCTCCTTTTGATGAACCAAAAAGTTCATCTTTGTGAATAAAATGATTCGTTTGTTTGACCATTCAGTTCATCCTGCCCTGCAGTCGTTGATCCTCTGGCGAAGGTGCTCTAAGATAAGCTTAACTAATGAAAGGCATAAGAAGTGGAGGTGTTTTAGCAGAAACGGGAAAAAAGTGTAGATTTAAAGGATTGTGAGCACAAGCGTGAAAGCGGAGTTTCGTTATGGGGAGGGAAAAGAAATGAATGGTCATGCACAAAGTGCCGGAATGAAAGCTGGTGCGGGCATGCCTGCAGTACCGCAGTCCCACGGGTGGTCCGATCTCTGGAAAAAAGAAGACTACTGGGCCATCTGGATGGGCCTGGGCGTTGTGCTGGCCGCCCTGATCTTCTTCTATGCCGGCAGTTCCATCAAATCCATTGCCGTGGCGCCGCCCACCTGGGTGGATTTCAGTGAAGTTTCCAAGCATTTCGCTGCCAAATGGATCTGGTACGTCGGGCTTTATGTACTCTTTATCGCCCTTTTCACCATAAGCAGCGCAGTCATGGGCTTCAAGGCAGGGGAATTCATTCCCGGCTTCACCATCCTTTTCATTATTTCCACGATCATCCTGGTTGTCGGCTCCTGGAAGACGGCCATCGACCTGAACCTGGAGCCACCCCTTTTAGCCCTGCTGCTGGGCATGATCGTCAGTAACGCCTTCAAACTGCCCAAATGGCTGGATACCACCTTCCGCACGGAATTTTACGTCAAGACCGGTATTGTGTTGCTGGGTGCCACGCTGCCCTTTACCCTGATCATCCAGGCCGGGCCGGTGGCCTTCCTGCAGGCCACCATTGTGGCGGTGGTGACTTTCCTGACCATCTTCTTTGCTGCCACCCGGCTGTTCGGATTGGACAGGCGCTTCGGTGCCACCCTGGCCGCCGGCGGATCCATCTGCGGGGTATCGGCCTGCATTGCCCTGGGTGGTGCGGTGAAGGCCAAAAAGGAACACGTCTCCATCGGCATTTCCCTGGTGGTCATCTGGGCCATCATAATGATTATCGTTCTGCCCCTGGCGGCCAAGGCCATGGGCATGCCGCCCGGCATCGCCGGGGCCTGGATCGGCACTTCCGAATTTGCCGATGCGGCCGGTTTTGCGGCGGCTGCGGCCATCGGTGACGAAGCGGCCATCCGTTCCTTCACCCTGATGAAGGTGGTGGGCCGGGACATCTGGATCGGCCTGTGGTCGCTGATCATGGCCATTATCGCCTGCACGGTGTGGGAGCGTAGCTGCTCCGCCGGACAGGGCGAAAAGGTAAACGCCATGGAAGTATGGTGGCGCTTCCCCAAGTTTGTCATCGGCTTTTTCCTGGCTTCCCTGATCATGACCTTTGTGGCCATGCAGTTTTCACCGGCGGAATTTAAAAAGGTGCTTACCCCCGAGGTTATCGGACCCATCAAGACTTTACGCACCTGGACCTTTGTCTTTACCTTCCTTTCTATCGGATTTACCACCCGCTTCCGGGAACTGACCGCCTTCGGCTGGAAGCCCCTGGCTGCCTTTACCCTGGGCGTGGCCGTAAACGTGCCCCTGGGTTACGTCCTGTCGGTGCTCATCTTCGGCCATTACTGGGCGAAGATTTGACGAAATGTTTACATGCCTGCCGTGCCCTGCCCCTGTACCGGGCGGGGCTTTTATTTGTTCCTCCCTTTTGCTAAAATTAAAAAAGGTTTATATGAATTTTTGCCATTTCTCCCCGGAGGGCTGGTTTCGTGGGCAAGATTATTATTTTCGCCAAAACTATCCCCGGTATTTTGCTCATGCTGGCCATTGCCTTTCTGGCCCGGGGCGGAGGCGATTTGGGATTGCCCTGGTGGCCGGGGCTGGAGAGTCTTCTCGCCGGCAGCCCTCTGGCCAGGAGGGTGTTTATTGATATTCTTCATCTGAACCACATTCTTATCTCCATTATCCTGGGTATGCTGGTGGGGAATCTTTTGGGCATACCCCGCTGGGCGGCGGCAGGCATCCGGACTTCCAGCCTGTTCATTAAAATAGGCGTCATTTTACTGGGTTCGCTTTACAGCGTCATGGATCTGGCTGCACTGGGCAGCACGGCGGCAATCATCATTGTGTGCTTTATCGTCTTTATGCTGTTGTTCACCGTCTGGTTGGGTAACAGGGTGGGTATGGACCCGGCCGGTGCGGCCACCCTGGCGGCAGGCACGGCGGTATGCGGTGTTTCGGCCATTCTGGCCACCGCCCCGGCGGTGCGGGCCAGGAACACCGACGTGGTGTACTCCATTGCCACCATTCTTTTCTTTGGCCTGATTAGCCTGTTTGTCTTTCCAGTGGTGGGTACGCTGGCAGGTTTGAGCCCCCACCAGTTTGGCGTATGGGCCGGCACGGGCATCATGAATTCCGGTCAGGTTCTGGCGGTATGTCTCACCTTTGACCCGGGTACCGTTACCCATCCTTCGGTAAGCCTGAAAACCGGGGAGATTTACAACCTGACGCGGGTAATTTTCCTGCCCTTCGTGGTGCTTTTCCTGGCCCTGTTTGCCAGCCGCTACTTTACGGTGGAGGACGAAGTCAGCATTAATACCGGCCTGTGGAGTAGATTTCCCGTTTTTGTGCTGGGTTTTCTGACCATGGTTTTGCTCACTTCTTTTGGCTTTCTGGGGCCCACGTCGCCGCCTTCCAGGGAACTCACCATCATCCGGCACCTGTACAGCTGGTTTTTTGCCATCGGCCTGGCCGGCCAGGGGATGCGGATATCTCTGGCTGAATTGCGCCGGGCGGGGAGCAAGCCGCTTTTGGTGGGCACAGTGGCCGCCTTCCTGAAGGCCCTGCTGGCTCTCATTGTGGTGATCCTGTTTGTGCCGCGGGAGCCCTGAAAAAGGAAAAGGGGTGCTAGAAATGTTGCTATATCCGGATAAAAACGAAGATCCCCCGGGGGATGGGGAAGAAATTTTTTTCGTGTTTTTTACGGAAAGGATGGAGGACTATCTGGCCCTTTCCCTGGCGGCGTTAATCCTGATCATCATTCTCTTATTTTTTTAAAATGGCGGAACCCCGCCGCCGGTAGACAGGGAAAGAGATTTATCCGGCAAAAGCGGAAAAAAAATCCTTTGTCCACAAAAATGAAAAATATTTGTTTTACATTGGAAAAAAATGAATAACTCTTTCCCCCCTGTTATATACTATCACTGGAAGAGTTCAATCGCGCCAGATTGCAAAAAAGGGAGGGAAGGGTGACCATGAAAGCAACGGGTATTGTTCGCCGCATTGATGATCTAGGAAGAGTAGTGATTCCCAAGGAAATCAGAAGGACGCTGCGCATCCGTGAAGGGGACCCTCTGGAAATTTTTGTAGACAGGGAAGGTGAGGTAATCTTAAAAAAATACTCGCCCATTGGCGAGTTGGGGGACTTTGCCAAAGAATATGCCGATTCCCTGCATGAAGCCCTGGGGCACATTGCCTGTATTGCCGACCGGGATACCATTATTGCCGTTGCCGGAGCGCCCAAGAAGGAATACCTGAATAAACCCATTGGTGCGGCTGTGGAGAAAGTGATGGAAGAACGCAGGGCAGTGATCATCAACAATCCCGGGGAAGATCCCTACTGCAAGGAATGCTTGACTGCAGAAGAAGGGGAATGCAGGTATTCGGCGGAAGTTATTGCCCCCATCATTGCCGAAGGCGATCCCATTGGAGCGGTGATCCTGGCCTCCAGGGAACCGGATGTGAAAATGGGCGAACTGGAGTTGAAGCTGGCCGAAACGGCAGCCGGCTTCCTGGCAAAACAAATGGAACAGTAAAAGGTGGCCTGCCGGCCACTTTTTTATTGGGTGCTTATCGCTCGACACATCTCTTTCCCCACATTCAAGCATTCAATTGGATCTAAAATTAACGTCTTGATGTATAATTATTTTTGCCGTGCTGACGATATGAACATTGGGGGGTGAAAGACCCGTTTCGGCGGGTTTAATTATGGGTGCACAGATTACCGTGGTTGGATTGGGGCCGGGCAATCCCGGTCACCTGCCCCTATCCGTGTGGGAGGTGCTGCGCAGGGCGAAACGTTTGTTTTTACGCACCGGGCGGCATCCGGTAGTTCCCTGGCTTAAAGAAAAAGGCATCTCCTTTGAAACCTTTGATTACCTCTACGAAACCGGCCGGGATTTTCAGGACGTCTACCGGCGCATGGCCGAAACCCTGCTCGGCGAAGCGGCCGGGGAGCCACTGGTTTTTGCCGTGCCCGGCCATCCCCTGGTGGCGGAAGAGGCCGTGGGGATTGTTTTGGAAGAGGGGCCCCGGCGTGGCCTGAAGGTGGACGTGCTTCCCGCCATGAGCTTTGTGGATGTGATTTGCAGCGCCCTGGGACTGGATCCGGGCAAGGGGTTGCACCTGGTGGATGGTTTGCGCCTTGACCGGCAGGAACCGGTACCGGGGGTAGCCAACATCATCTTCCAGGTCTACAGCCGCCTGGTGGCTTCGGACGTAAAATTAACCCTCATGGAGTACTATCCCGCGGCCCACCCGGTGACGGTGATCCGGGCGGCAGGGGTCCCTGACCTTGAGCGGATTGAGGAACACCCCCTGTATGAGCTGGACCGGCTGGATTGGTTTGATCACCTGACCAGCCTGTACCTTCCCCCCTGCCCCGGGGCAGCCGGGAAATGCCATTATCCATTGGATTCCCTGGTTGAGGTGATGGCCACCCTGCGGGGCGAGCAGGGCTGTCCTTGGGACCGGGAACAGACCCACAAAAGCCTGCGCCCCTTCTTGCTGGAAGAGGCCTACGAAGTGCTGGAAGCTATTGACCAGGAAGACATGTATAAACTTTGTGAGGAATTGGGAGACTTATTGTTACAGGTGGTATTTCACAGCCAGCTGGCCAGGGAAAAGGGCTTCTTCGACATAAACGATGTGGTAAAGGGAATTACCGCTAAAATGCTGCGCCGGCACCCCCATGTCTTTGGAGACGTTCCGGTACGGAACAGCGCGGAAGTTCTTGCCAACTGGGACCAGATTAAAGCGCGGGAGGAAGGCAAGGAGAGGCCGGTCTCTCTTTTAAAGGAGGTTCCCCGCTCCCTGCCGGCCCTGTTACAGGCCAGTTCCATTCAGGCCAGAGCGGCCAGGGTTGGTTTTGACTGGCCCGATTACCGGGGTGCCCTGGACAAAGTTTTCGAGGAGTTGCAGGAAGTAAGACAGGCCCTTTCCGGGGACAGGAAGGCGGAGCTGGAAAGGGAACTGGGAGATCTGCTTTTTGCAGTGGTTAACCTCTCCAGACTGCTGGGTGTGGAAGCCGAAGTGGCCCTTTACGGGACCGTTAACCGTTTTCGACGCCGCTTCCAGTACATAGAGGAACGGGCGCGACAATGCGGCCGGGACCTGGCCAGTTTTACCCTGGACCAGCTCGACGCCTGGTGGGAAGAAGCAAAGAAGGTGGAACGGGCAGAAAAAAAGCGGAATAATTTTCGTGCCGGGAGGAAACCCGGGAGATTTAGCGAATAATAAGTCAGACTATGTCTAAACCTTCTGAGGGGGGTATTTATGAACAAAGCAGAGCTCATTTCCCAGGTGGCAGAGAAAACAGAGCTGACTAAAAAGGATGCCGAAAAGGCTGTGAGCGCCGTGCTTGCCGCCATTGAGGAAGCTCTGGCCCGGGGGGATAAGGTTCAACTGGTCGGTTTTGGTACCTTCGAAATTCGTGAACGGGCCGCCCGCAAGGGCCGCAATCCACAAACAGGGGAAGAAATCGAGATTGCAGCCGCCCGTGTTCCCGTATTCAAAGCCGGCAAAGCCCTGCGGGATGCAGTTTCAACTGCTACATAAAAGTAAAGCAGAAAGAGGCCTGAAAACTGGGCCTCTATTTATTTTCTGCGCAAATGATTGCGAATGGACGAGCTAATTGAAGGGACAGCCCCCATTTTATTTCTTTTTAGCCTGAAATCACCATCGACTTCCTGTGTGTACTTGTGGTAATATTAACAATAAATACCATCGGAGGTGGTCAGTATGTGTTTGATCAGGCATACCGGAATCCATGGTAAAGGCAGAGGGGAGTCCATTGCCGGGGGGGAGGCGCTTTACCCCGGGTTCAGGGTTTTGTGCCGGGGGACCGGCCGGGGGTGGCGATGGCGAATGGGTATGGGGGTGAGGGGGCCATGACGGTTTAAGGGGCCGGCTGAAGGGGAGATGGTTGGTGGTGCGGGTATTCCACAAAAGGTGAGGACGCCTGGTCCAGGAATGCGTGGGGCTGATTTTAAAGAGCCGTTTTTAAAACGCGTAATAACGACGGTACCCCGCCATCAACAAGCACCAGTTTTCGTGTTACCGTACCGGCCGGCCGTACGGAATTTAAAGGGTAAGGAGGTGTGACAGGCACTGCCGGCGTGGGCATAATTTTACCCCTCCGGGCAAAAAATAAGGGGCAAATGCCAGCGATGCCTTTTTCGCTACGGAGGGGGAGAAAAGATGTTAAAGCCTGTGTTCACCCGCGCAGTTATTGTCACCACCTTGATCGGTCTTTTAATTGCCGGTTGCACCAGGGCGGCGCCCCGTAAGCCGGCACCCCCTGCTCCCGGCCGGGAGCCTACCATCAGCCTCTATGTGAACGAAACCGGTGAAAGGAAAAACATAAAATTGGAAGACTATGTGGCCGGCGTAGTGGCGGCGGAAATGGAACCGACCTGGCCGGTCAATGCCCTGGCAGCCCAGGCCATTTTGGCCCGCACCTTTACCATGGAAAACATCAGGGCCGGACGGGTAAAGAAACTCCACGGCACCGATGCCTCTACCAGTGTCCAGGAGTTTCAGGCCTACGATCCCGCCCGCATTAACAATAACGTGCGGCAGGCCGTGGCCCGCACCCGGGGAGAGGTAGCCATGTACAGGGGGAACTATATCAAGGCCTGGTTCAACGCCTGCGATGGTGGTGTGACCGCCTCTGCGGCCGAGGGGCTGGCCTACACCAGGACTCCCACGCCCTATGTGCGGGCAGGTGTGCGGGATAACTGCCTGTCCATTACCACGCCCGAGAACCGGCACTGGGAGAGACGCATTCCCCTGGAACAGGTCCGGGCGGCAGTAACGAAGATTACCGGGCAGGATCCGGGGCCAATTACATCGGTGCGGATAGTGCGCCGCGGCCCCTCGGGCCGGGCCGAACAGTTGCGGATTGGCAGGGTGACCGTGAGCGGCCCGGCACTCCGCCTGGCCCTGGGGAGCGAATGGGTGCGTTCCATGTTACTTTCCAATGCCCGGATAGAGGGCAATGCCCTGGTCCTCACCGGGAAAGGATACGGGCACGGTGTGGGCATGTGCCAGTGGGGGGCCAGGCTGCTGGCCCAGAAAGGACGTTCTCCGGAGGATATCGTCCGCTTTTATTTCAAGGACATTGAAATTAGAAAGTTATGGCAGTAAACAGGTGGTTCCCGCCACCGTTTTTTTTTGCATAAAACCCGCCGGGGTGCATAGATATGAAAGTGAGCAGTCCGGGGGTGAGGTCTGTGGAAGGCAAGCACAAAGTAATGTTGACCGACCGCAAGTACCTGCTGGTTGAGGGCGTGCGGCACGTGGAGAGCTTTGACGAAAACGAGATCACCCTGGACACCACCATGGGGTTTCTGACCTTGAAGGGCGAAGGTTTGCATATCACCCAGCTTGACCTGCAAAAAGGCAATCTGACCGCCGAGGGGTTCTTCGCCAGCTTCTTGTTTCAGGAAGACAAGGGCAGGGGGAGGGCCAAAGGGAAAAACGTGTTAAAACGGCTGTTGAAATAAGGACATAAGCGCGGGCGGCGCTTTTTTTACTGGCCAAGGTGGTGATGCCCGTGACTCTGGCAGAACAATTAAACGCCTTCCTTTTAACCCTGTTGACCGGTTTAATTTCGGGCTTTGCCTACGATTTCTACCGGGTTTTGCGGGAAATGCTTCGTCTTAAAAAAGCGGGTACTTTTGCTGGAGACCTGCTCTTCTGGCTATTCCTGCTGGTGGTGGTGTTTGGCCTTTTACTGGTGGGCAATGATGGTGAGGTGCGCTTTTATGTTTTCCTGGGACTGGCCCTGGGGGCGGGAATACACCTGATCTTTTTTAGTTCTGCTGCCCGTCGTTTTATTTACCGGAGCATTTACCTCTTCTTGCGGACAATCCAGGTAATTGCGGCCGGGACGGTGGCATTCTTTCGTATACTTACCTTCCCTTTCAGGGTCGTTTTTTTCCTGGTGGCCTGGCCTGTGGCCCAGGGAGGGCGCGCATTACGCCTGGCGGGCAGGGGGATTGGGCGGGCAGGTAAAAGTGTCTTAGGCCCTCCCGTGCACCGCTTTTCCGGGGGGTTGCGTACCCGGTGGCAGCGCTTCAGCAGCCGGTGGCGCCCAAGACGGTAAACGTAAGCTGACAAAAATTAAAACTTTCAAAAAAGATACGAAAAGCCTGTTTTGTCCAGATCGTTCGTCCTCCGGGTGAACGATATTTTTTATGGCCGCTCTGCGAGCACAATAAAGTGCTAAGTGCAGTCATGATTGTCCACAGGCCAGGTGGGAATTATCTTGAATAATATGCCTTAAGCCAGCCGGGTTTTCAACCGCGCCATGGGCGTTCCTCCCAGCCGCTACCGGCAGATTGTTGCAGCCCGCCGCAGCAAATAGACTTTTTAAACTGTGGCGGAATAACAAATATATGGTGCTTTTTTTATTCAGGAAAGGATTTTTGATACTGAATGGAGAAAAAATATAACCCTCTGAATAAGGTTCAGCCTGAAATATCTGCAAAAGGCCAGGCAAAGGTGGTTTTTACCCTGGGCGGCAACTGGCGGGCCCTGATTTAGGGAGGTGCCAGGTAGTGATTTCTTACATCCACCGGAAAAGCGGGTCTTTTCCGTCGCGGTCTGATAGCGGGCGGCGGCGCCTGCGTTTCAACAAAAACCGGCTGCCCGGCTTGCTGATGGTGGTTCTACTTTGTTACCTTTTGCTCTCGTTTTTTTCCCAGTTCCACCGCCTGGATGCCATGCAGCAGGATCTGCAGCAACTCCAGGCTCAGTTGACGGAACTGCAGAAGAAAAATGCGGAGTTAAAACAGCAGCTTAAACTGGTACAGTCGGATGCGTACATAGAACAGGTGGCCAGGGAGCGCCTGGGCCTGGTAAAGCCGGGAGAGGCACGCATTGTACCGGTGAAGCCGGGGAACTAACAGTTTTCCTGTTTTTGGAGCATTAGCCCCGGGATTCCGGGAGCAGGCCACGAAGCATCGTCCGGTACCGGCAAAAGCGATGACACGAGCCGTGGGGATATTTCGGGGCAATTAAAATCTTTCTTGACACTTACACTTTTCCAGGCATATAATTAACCAAGGTTTTCTACATTAAGGGAGGCAAAACCGCAAATTATGCCGGTAGAAGTGGGAAGCGTTTTAGAAGGCGTGGTGACCGGTATTGCTAACTTCGGGGCCTTTGTTCAGCTTCCCGGTGGTGAAACCGGTCTGGTGCATATTTCCGAAGTGGCCGATGAATACGTAAAAGACATCAACCACTTTTTAAAGGTTAATGACAGGGTAACGGTAAAAGTTATTTCCGTTGATTCCCGCGGGAAAATCGGACTTTCCATCAGGCAGGCCAGAGATTCCGGGGAAAGGTCATCCCGGCGCGGGCGGTTTGAGCCTTCCTTTGAGGAAAAGCTGAGCCGTTTCCTTAAAGAGAGCGAAGAGCTGCAACAGTCCCTGCGCAGGAGCCTTGATGCCAAGCGGGGCGGCCGGGGCTCCGGGCGGCGGTTTGTTTAGCGCTGGCAAATAAACCCGGCGCAAAACCGGTTATCACAGCATTCCGAGAAAGGGAATGCTTTTTTAGTTTTGACCAGGGAAAGGGGTTTGGTTATGCGCGTGGCGATCATTGATATCGGCACCAATTCCACCCGTTTGCTGGTTGCCGACGTCCACCGGGAGAAAGTGGAACGGGTGGTTCATTTCGACCTGGTGACCACCAGGCTGGGGGAAGGAATTGGCTCCGGGTATTTGCATAAAGAGGCCATTGCCCGCACCTGTGAAACCTTAAAGCATTATCTGGAACGCATACACCCCCTGCAGGTGGAGCGTGTGGTGGCGGCGGCTACCAGTGCCGTGCGGGATGCCCGCAACCGGGAAGAGTTTCTGGAGGCAGCCCGCCAGGTCGGTTTGGAGGTAGCGGTTCTTTCCGGGGAAGAGGAGGCCTACCTCAGTTATCTGGGGGTCCGGGGCGGGCTTGAGGTGGATGCGGCGGGGCTTGTGGTTATGGATGTTGGTGGCGGGAGTACCGAATTTATCTGGCAACGGGAGGGGTCCCTTTTTTGCCGCAGCGTCAATGTAGGAGCGGTGCGCATGACCGAGGGAGGGCATGACGATGCCGCCATCAGCCGTCTCCTCTCGCCCACGCTGGACCAGGTCCGGCTCAGCTCTCCCCGGCGCCTGGTGGGGGTGGGCGGTACGGTCACCACGTGCGCGGCCATGGTGCAAAAACTGGCGGTTTATGACCCGGCCCGGGTACACGGTTTCGTGCTTTCCCGCGCGGATGTGGAAGATATAGTGGACATCCTTTCCCGGTGCACCCCGGAAGAGCGGCGCCGCCTGCCCGGGCTGCAACCGGAGAGGGCCGATATTATCACCGCCGGAGTGCGCATCGTGCGATTGGTGATGCTGGAACTGGACATGCCTTCCCTGCAGGTGAGCGAAGCCGACATTATGCACGGTCTGGCCATTCAGGCCGCGTCCGGTGTCGAAAGAAAAAGTGTCGTAATTTACCAATGATGACAAAAAATGCCCACCCCCTGTACTATAATTTTCAATTAGGGGAGAAATAAGGGGTGGCATTTGTGTCGGAGGAAATCAACGTCTATCCCTACCAGCGGGCAGGACAGGGTGGAGAAAAAAAGCGTTTGCCGAAAAAACGAAAACGCTGGCATTTTTTGCGCAGGCCGGCGGGGGCAGCGTTCCTAACCCGCGAGGGACTTCTTTTGTTTATTGCCGGCTTTTTTTTAGGCCGGGCCGTCTTGCTGGGTGAAATTGTTCCCTGCGCGGCTGCCTTTGTGGCCGCTGCGGCCCGTACCTTTCCTGCGGCCGGGCCGGCCGCCCTTTTGGGGGTGGGTGCCGGCCTGGCCACCGTCAGCTCCGGCCTGTCCCTGGCCGGGGCACTGGGTGCCGTGGCGTTTACCTGGCTTATGGTGCAGGCCATGCCCTGCGGCATTAAAAGGCCGCAGCTGGTGGCAGCGGCTGCCGTTTTTTCCCTGACTGTAGTCATCAAAGCAGGTGTGCTGGCCTTTACCGGGCCTTCTCCGTACCAGTACATTACCATCTTTTTTGAAGGCGGGTTTGCCGCCCTTTTAACGCTGGTTTTTCTTGTGGGCCTTCCTGCCCTGGACAAGCTTACCGGCCTGGCCTCCTTGACGGGCGAAGAGTTGTTTTCCATGCTGGCGCTGCTGGCGGCGGTGGTGGCCGGCACAGGCGACTTGCAGGTAGCCATGTTTACTTTAAAGGGGCTCCTGAGCCGGTTAATCATTTTGCTGGCCGCTCTTTTAGGAGGCGTGGGGCTGGGTGCCGCCGTGGGGGCGGTGGTGGGCATCCTTCCGGGGCTGGTTTATACCGCAGTTCCGGCCATGATTGGCGGCTACTCCTTTGCGGGGTTGCTGGCCGGGTTGTGCCGGGGTTTTGGCAGGCCCGGGGTTGCTCTGGGTTTTCTTCTGAGCAATGTCATTCTATCCGTTTACCTGACCAATTTCGGGGATCTGACTGCCGTGATGGGGGAAACTGCCCTGGCCGTGTTGCTTTTCCTGCTCATCCCGGGCCGCTACATCGGCTCTTTGAGTAAGTCCCTGTTCCCCGTGGTTCTGAGGGCGCAGGGGGCATCACCCGCCGCGGACCGGGTGCAGGCGGTGGTTGCCGGCCGCATGCGCAACTGGTCCCTGGTTTTCGACGAACTTTCCCGCAGTTTTAATCAAAGTTGTACCACGGCGCCTCAAGAGCAGGAAGAACCGTCCCTGCAATCTTTATTTAACCAGATTGCCGCCAGGGTGTGCCAGGGGTGCGGTCTTTACCGCACCTGCTGGGAATGGGAGTTTTTTCGCACCTACCAGAGCCTGCTGGATCTCTTTGCCCTGGTGGAAATATACGGGCAGGTTGGCGGGGCGGACCTTCCGGAAACGCTTAAAAGGCGCTGTTCCCGGCCGAAGGAACTGGCCATTACCGTCACCTGCCTGTATGAAACCTATAAGCTTAACCGCTACTGGTTGAAAAGACTGGCCGAGAGCAGGGAGATAGTTTCCGAACAATTGAAGGGCGTGGCCCAAATTATTGAAAATCTTACCTCGGAACTGGAATTTGAGGTACAGGCCCTTACGGGCGACGAGCAACTGCTGAAACAAAAGCTCAAGCAGGCGGGGGTCCCCGTGGCTGAGGTGCGGGTCCAGCGCCAGGGGGACGGCAAAACGGAAGTCATGATCACCCGCAGCGCCTGCGAGCGGCAGCATGAATGCATGGATTTGGCGGCGCTGGTATCCCGGTTGATGGGGGAGTCCTTCGCCCTGCCCTTCAGCCAGTGTCCTGTGTTCAGGCCTGAGCAGTGGTGTACCTTCCGCCTGTACAGCGGGCTGAAATTTGCCCTTAATGTGGGGGTGGCCGGGATAGGTAAAAATGGTAGCTCCGTTTCCGGGGATAGTTACGCTTTCCTGCCCTTAAGGGAAGGCAAGTTTGCCCTGGTCTTAAGCGACGGCATGGGTAGCGGTGCGGAGGCGGCCCTGGAAAGCAGTACGGCCGTGTCCCTGCTGGGCAGGCTTTTGGAAACGGGGCTGGACCGCAACCTGGCCGTAAAAACCGTTAATTCCATAATGATCCTCCGTTCCCCCGGGGAAACTTTTGCCACCCTGGATATGGCCATGCTGGACCTTTACGAAGGCCAGGCCGATTTTGTCAAGATTGGCGCCCCACCTGCCTTTCTAATTAGAAACAGGCGGGTCAGCATGATCCGCGCCAGTTCCCTGCCGGTAGGCATTATCAAAGACATTGACGTGGCTTCCGTGGCCAGGACTCTTCTGGAAGGAGACGTGCTGGTCATGGTCAGTGACGGCATCATCGACTCTTACCGCGGACCGGGGGATAAAGAAGACTGGATCATTGGTGTGCTCCAAGAAATAAGCGACTTCAGCCCCCAGGAAATGGCCGATCTGCTGCTTAAGCTGGCCCAGACCGGGGCGGGCGGGGAAAAGCAAAATGCCGATGATATGACCGTGCTGGTAGCCCGGGTGGAAAAGGCGACGCCCTCCTGAGAGGGCTTTTTTAGTGTCCACAAAGATAGCACATTTTCTGCCACCGGGAAGGAAAAAAATATTATTTGTGGAATTGTAGTATTTCGGATGCGTATTCGGGAGTGCCGGGGATGGCTTTAGAACAGGATGTGCGCTTGTTCATCGATAAATTCCGCATGATCTCCCCCGGGGATAAGGTGCTGGTCGGGGTATCCGGCGGCCCCGATTCGGTCGCCCTTTTACATTTGCTCTGGCGCATGAAAGGGGAGCTACACATTTCCCTGGCCGTGGCCCATTTAAACCACATGTTTCGCGGCGAAGAAGCCCGGGCCGACGCCCGCCTGGTGGAAGAACTGGCGAAGGGCCTGGGACTGCCGGTGCATGTGGAGGAATTTGACGTGCCCGCTTACCGGGAACGCACCGGCCTTTCGGCCCAGGATGCGGCCCGCCGGGTGCGTTACCGCTTTTTCGAAGAAGTGGCCCGGCGCATTGGCGCCTCCCGGGTGGCCCTGGGGCATCACGCCGACGATCAGGCGGAAACCATTATCTTCAATTTCCTGCGCGGCACGGGACCGGCCGGTTTAAAGGGCATTCCCCCCGTCCGCGGCAAGTATATTCGCCCCCTGCTGGACGTCCGCCGGTGCGAGATCGAGCGTTATTGCCGGGAGCACTCCCTGCCCGTGCGGGAGGATGCTTCCAACAAAAAGACCATTTACACCCGCAACCGCATTCGCCTGGAATTAATTCCCCGTCTGGAGGCCGAGTATAACCCCCGGCTGGTTGATGCCCTTGTTCACCTGGGGCACATTTGCCGGGAAGAAAACGATTACCTGGAAGAACAGGCCGCCCTCCTTTACGGGCGGGCATTAAAAACTCAAAAGGAGCACTCCCTGCTTTTTACTGTTCCCGAGATGTTATCTTCACCCCTGGCCCTGGTGCGCCGTGTTTTGCGCCGGGCCTGGCGTCACCTCACCGGCACTGAAGGAGATTTATCCTATCTTCAGGTGGAGTCCCTGCTGGCCCTTTTGCATAACCCTGCCGGGGGCAAGGTGGTGGAGCTTCCCCGGGGGGTGCGGGCGTCCCGCCAGGGTCTGGTTTTACGCCTGTGGATGGGGGATGATGGTCCTGGTGTGCCCTATTACTGTTATCCCCTGGTGGTGCCGGGCATAACCTATATCCCGGAGATTAATTCTTCTATCCAGGCCCGGCTCATTTCCATTAGCGAAGCCCCTGATCCCCGGGCCCTTTCTGCCCGCGAGGCCCTTCTCGATTATGATGCCATATCCGGGCCGCTGGCCGTCCGCCGGCGCCGGGATGGGGACCGGTTTCACCCCCTGGGCATGGCCGCCGGCATGAAATTAAAAAAGTTTCTCATTGAGCAGGAGGTTCCCCGGGAAGAGCGGGATTACCTGCCCCTGGTTGTGGCCGGGGACGAAATTATCTGGGTGGGGGGAGTGCGTCCCGGCGAGCCATGGAAAGTTACCCCCGAAACAAAAACATGTCTTTATTTGCAAATCCTGGAGGGAGAGGTGCAGGGCGCATTAAATTGTTGAGGCAGGACCGTAAATATGTTATAATAAACCTTATGGGTGAATTGAGTGGCTTTGTCGAGAGGAGTGGCTTTGTTGAGCAAGGTCCTGAAAAATTTGAGCATATACCTTCTGATCGTGCTCGTTATTATAATGCTGATTAAATATACTCAGCCACCTGCTACCGGGATGGAAGACTGGACTTACAACAGGTTTTACCAGGCAGTAAATCAGGGCCAGGTTCAGGAAGTGACCATTCAGTCCCGGGAACATACAAACCTGATCACCGGAACAACGAAAAACGGTATTAAGTTTCAGGTTACGGGGTTAAAAAATGATGCTCAGATAGCTGCTTTTTTGTTGGAAAAAGGGGTTGAGGTAAAAATTCAAGAGCCCCCCTCACCGGGCTGGTGGGCCAACATCCTGACGAGCCTTTTGCCCATTTTAATTTTCGTGTTGCTCTTCTTCTTCATGATGCAGCAGACCCAGGGCGGGGGCAACCGGGTAATGTCCTTCGGCAAAAGCAGGGCCCGCCTGCATACCGACGATAAAAAACGGGTAACCTTTGCAGATGTAGCGGGTGCCGATGAGGTCAAGGAAGAGCTGCAGGAGATTGTGGAGTTCCTGAAAAACCCCAAGAAGTTTGCCGAGCTGGGGGCCCGCATTCCCAAAGGGGTGCTCCTCTACGGGCCGCCCGGGACGGGCAAGACCCTTCTGGCCAGGGCCGTGGCCGGGGAAGCCGGTGTACCCTTTTTCAGCATCAGCGGTTCGGATTTTGTGGAGATGTTTGTGGGTGTCGGTGCTTCCCGGGTGCGGGACCTTTTTGACCAGGCCAAGAAAAACGCCCCCTGCATTGTTTTCATAGACGAAATTGATGCCGTGGGCCGGCAGCGGGGTGCGGGCCTGGGCGGCGGCCATGACGAGCGGGAACAGACCCTGAACCAGCTCCTGGTGGAAATGGACGGTTTCAGTCCCAACGAAGGGATCATCATCATTGCCGCCACCAACCGGCCGGACATCCTGGACCCCGCCCTGTTAAGGCCGGGCCGCTTTGACCGGCAGATTGTGGTAGACATTCCCGACGTGGCGGGGCGCAAGGAGATTCTCAAGGTGCACGTGCGGGGGAAACCCCTGGCCCCGGACGTGGACCTGGATGTGCTGGCCCGGCGCACCCCCGGTTTTACCGGGGCCGACCTGGCCAACCTGGTGAACGAGGCCGCCCTTTTGGCTGCCCGCAACAATAAAAACCAGATTACCATGCAGGAACTGGAGGATTCCATTGAACGGGTGATTGCCGGTCCGGAGAAAAAATCCAAGGTCATCAGTGAACAGGAAAAGAAGCTGGTGTCCTATCATGAAGCCGGCCACGCGGTGGTGGGATACCTCCTGCCCAATACGGATCCCGTCCACAAGGTTTCCATCATTCCCCGGGGCAGGGCCGGGGGGTACACCCTGCTCTTGCCCAAGGAAGACCGTTACTATATGACCCGCTCCATGCTCTTGGACCAGGTGACCATGCTGCTGGCCGGCCGGGTGGCGGAGGCCCTGGTGTTGAAAGAAATAAGCACCGGTGCCCAGAACGACCTGGAGCGGGCTACCGAAATTGTCCGGCGCATGGTTATGGAGTACGGCATGAGTGAGGAGCTTGGTCCCATGACCCTGGGGCGTAAACAGGAAACGGTATTTTTAGGGCGGGACCTGGCCCGGGACCGGAACTACGGCGAGGAAGTGGCCGCGGCCATCGACAAGGAAGTCCGGCGCATGATTGAAAGCTGTTACAACCGGGCCAAAGAGCTTTTGGAAAAGCACATGGACACGCTGCACCTGGTGGCCAAAACCCTCTTTGAGAAAGAAACCCTGGAGGCGGAGGAATTTGCCGCCCTGATGAAACAGGCCGGGGAAGAGGAGCACAGCGCCAGGAATTAAGCACCCAGCACTCAACACCCAGGTTAAGTTAATACCTTAGAAGCTGGGTGTTGCGATGGGTGTTGAGTGCTGGGTAATTACATACAGGAGGAGTTGTCTTATGGAACGGACCTTTGTGATGATTAAACCCGATGGTGTACAGCGGAACCTGGTAGGGAATATTATTGCCTGTTTTGAGAAGAAAGGGCTAAAGATTGTCGGCCTGAAAATGATGCGCATCCCGCGGGATCTGGCGGAAAAACATTACGGGGAGCATAAGGACAAACCCTTTTTTGGCCCCCTGGTCGATTACATTACCTCAGGGCCGGTGGTGGCCATGGTGCTGGAAGGGAAGGATGCGGTTTCTACCGTACGGGAAATGATGGGGGCTACCAATCCCTTGAAGGCGGCTCCCGGGACGATCCGGGCCACTTACGGCATGGACATTGGCCGCAATGTGGTCCACGGCTCCGATTCCCCGGCCAGTGCCGGGCGGGAAATCAACCTTTTCTTTTCCCCGGAAGAACTGGTGGACTACCAGCGGGATGTGGACCGCTGGATTTATGAATAGGGAGTGGCGGCAGGGACCACTCCTTTTCTTCTGGGTGCGGCAGAATTTTTTGTGTACATATAAAAAAATTTTTTTAAGCAGGAATTCTCTGATAAAGTGACGAACATAAAAAAACTAATAAACAGGGGTGAAAGGAGATGGCTGGAGAACTAAAGATAGGTTTGCGCGGTAAAGCTGTTACCCGGGTGACGGAGGAGAATACCGCCCTGGCTTACGGCAGCGGCGGGGCAAAGGTTTTTGCCACCCCCGCAATGATTGGCCTCATGGAGAATGCGGCACTGTCGTCCGTGGACCCCCTTCTGGAGCCCGGACAGATTACCGTGGGCATCCGGGTGGATGTGGAGCACCTGGCCGCCACGCCCATCGGCATGGAGGTTGTGGCCCGTTCGGAACTGGTGGAAATTGACGGCAAACGACTGGTGTTCCGGGTGGAAGCCCACGACGAACAGGAGTTGATCGGCCGCGGTACCCATGAGCGCTTTATTGTAAACCAGGAGCGTTTTCTTTCCCGGACGGCCGCAAAGCTTAAAACCACCCCTTAACTGGAGGATGGGCATTCCGGCACCTGGCCGGGATACCGTAAATTAATAAAGTCATTCCATAAGCAAGGGGGGAAAGGGAAGGATTTATTAGCCACGGCTGTGACCAGTAGATAAAGAGATTAAATTTAAGATTTTTAGGAAGAAAGGGGAGGACAAATTAATGCCTTACGATGCCACCAAGATGGCGGACTGGCAAATTGCTGAGGAAGCGGAAAAGAATATGCCCACTCCCGATGAGTGGCGGGCAAGGCTGGGCCTGGAGAAGGATGAGGTCATTCCCTACGGCAGGATCTGCAAGCTCGATTTCATGAAGATCATCGAGCGCCTTAAGGACAGGCCGAACGGCAAATATATCAATGTTACAGCCATTACTCCCACCCCCCTGGGAGAGGGTAAGACAACCACCACGATCGGCCTGGTCGAAGGTCTGGGTAAGCGGGGCAAGAATGTGGGCTGTGCCATCCGTCAGCCGTCGGGCGGTCCTACTTTTAACATTAAAGGTACGGCGGCCGGCGGCGGCAACGCTCTGGCCATTCCCATGACCGAGTTCTCCCTGGGTCTGACGGGCGACCTCAACGACATCATGAATGCCCACAACCTGGCGATGGTAGCCCTTACCGCCCGCATGCAACACGAGCGGAACTACGATGATGCCGAGCTGGCTAAGAGGAACCTGCGCCGCCTGAATATCGACCCCACCCGGGTGGAAATGGGCTGGACGATCGACTTCTGTGCCCAGGCGCTGCGCAACATCATCATCGGCATCGGCGGCCGGATGGACGGCTACATGATGCAGTCCAAGTTCCAGATTGCCGTCAGCTCCGAGCTTATGGCCATCCTGGCGGTGGCGAACGATCTAAAAGATCTACGCGAACGCATAGGCAAGATCATCGTGGCCTACGATATGAAGGGTAACCCGGTTACCACCAGTGACCTGGAAGTGGCCGGTGCCATGACCGCCTTCATGCGCAACACCATCAACCCCACCCTGATCTCGACTGTGGAGTACCAGCCGGTGTTAGTCCATGCCGGTCCGTTTGCCAACATCGCCATTGGCCAGTCGTCGATTATCGCCGACCGGATCGGGCTGAAGATGTTTGACTACCACGTTACCGAGAGCGGTTTTGCCGCCGACATCGGTTTCGAGAAATTCTGGAACGTCAAGTGCCGCATGAGCGGTCTGGTGCCCAACGTTTCTGTAATAGTGGCAACCATTCGCGCTCTGAAGATGCATGGCGGCGGGCCGAAGGTCGTGCCGGGCCGGCCGATCCCCGAAGAGTACACCAGGGAAAACCTGCCGTTGCTGGAGAAAGGCATCGAGAACCTGGTGCATCACATCGGCATTGTCAAGAAGGCCGGCATCAACCCGGTGGTCTGCATCAACTCCTTCTACACCGACACACCCGAGGAAATCAAGCTGGTACGCCGTCTGGTGGAGCAGGCCGGCGCCCGCTGCGCGGTGTCCGAGCACTGGCTCAAGGGCGGCGAAGGTGCGCTGGAACTGGCCGATGCCGTCATCGATGCCTGCAATGACCCGGTGGACTTCAAGTTCCTCTACCCGCTGGAAATGCCGCTGCGGCAGCGGGTCGAAGTTATCGCCAGGGAAGTTTACGGGGCCGACGGTGTAGTCTGGACTCCGGAAGCGGAAGCCAAAGCTAAGGCGATCGAAGAAAACCCCGCATATCGCGACTTTGCCACCATGATGGTGAAGACGCACTTGAGCTTGAGCCACGATCCAAATCTCAAAGGCGTACCCAAGGGTTGGGTTTTGCCGGTGCGTGACGTCTTAATCTTTGCCGGTGCCAAGTTCCTCTGCCCGATGACCGGCACCATCAGCCTGATGCCCGGAACCAGTTCCGACCCCGCTTTCCGGAGAATAGACGTGGATGTAAATACCGGAAAGGTCATCGGCCTCTTCTAAAAGAAGAAGAGTTACAAATGCACCCCGGGAAACCCGGGGTGCATTTATTATTGTTCATAATGAAGCCGGGAACTGCGAACTATCTGGTTATTAAATTGACATTCGTTCAGGCTACCATTATAATGATATCATATCACATGGTAAACTACCTTATCAGGCAATGGTGCCTGGCAGGATCGGAGTAAGGAATCAAAAATGTAGTTTAAGTTGGGAGTGTTGACTCAATGTCCAGACCGCCAAAGTGTCGACGGGTGGAGTTTTTGCCCCGGCTTACCTTCTTCAAACCGGCGGGGGTGCCCCTGCGGGACCTGGAGGAGGTAGGCCTGACGGTTGAGGAACTGGAAGCCATACGCTTAAAGGACCTGCTGGGTTTGGAGCAGGAGGCCTGCGCCGAGAGGATGGGGGTTTCCCGTCCCACCTATCACCGCATTTTAAGCGCCGCCCGGGCCAAGGTGGCCGAGGCGTTGGTCAACGGCAAGGCCATCCGGGTGGAGGGCGGCAACTTCCAGCTGGTAATGCGCCGTTTTCACTGCGAAAATTGCGGCCACGAGTGGGAGTTACCCTGCGGTCAGGGCCCCCGGGGGTCGGAAATGGTTTGCCCCAATTGTGGAAGCACCGATTTTTACCGTATCGACCAGGACGGCAGGCCCTTCCGCTGCCAGCGCTGGGAAAAGTGCAGCAATCAGGCCAGGTTGACTGAAAAAGGATAGCTTTTCTTTTGTTTTCCTTGTAATTAGGCGGGGTGGGTGCGGTGCAGCGGGTGGGGCGAATTATTGGGGATAGTTTTTACCGGTACTGCCTTGAGCAGAACGCGGCCCGGGAAGTGGACAGGCCTTTTTGTCGCCACGATTTTCAGCATATGCTGGATGTGGCCCGGATAAGCTATATTTTAATAGTGGAAGGCAACCTGCTTTCTGAATTTATTTGCCAAAATCGTCTGGATAACCACCAGGCGGCCAAAGAGGTAGTTTATGCTGCCGGCTTGTTGCACGACATCGCCCGCTGGCAGCAGTATAACACCGGGGAAGACCATGCCCTTGCGGGGGCCCGCCTGGCCCGGCCGGTGCTGGAGCGGGCAGGATTTCTGCCCCACGAAATTGAGGTAATTACCCGGGCTATTGCCGCCCACCGCCGGGGAGAACCCCGGGGAGGGTTGCTGGGGCGCCTCTTGTGCCGGGCCGATGACCTGGCTCGCCCCTGTGCTCTTTGTGCCGCCCGTAATGAATGCTACAAGGCTGATAGTATGGACACCCTGCGGGAGACGCTGGTTTATTGATTGAAAGTATATAAGAGATGCCCGGGAGTGATTTATTTTGCCCGTACAGGTACGAAATATCGAAATAAAAAACCGGGCCCAGGCCCTGGAGGAAATAGCTGCCGTAGGGGCGGACCAGGCCGGCTGCCGGTTAATGGCCCCCAAGGCGGTCCACCGGGTTTTAAAAATCAGCGGCCTTACCCCCGTCCAGGCCAATATTCTCAAGCAGGAAATGCTGGCTAAAGGTGGGGAGGCGGCCGTGGCCCGGGGGGTAGTCGAACATGCGGTGGATAAAACCGATGTGCTGCTCATGGGCACCTTGAAGCAGTTTGACGCCCTGCTGGCCAAGCTCAAGATGCAGCCCTTCGGCTTGCCCGCCCTGGCGGAGGAGATCCGCCGTGTCCTGCAGCACCTGGAGGGACGGCCCGCCAGAAGGTTGAACTGCCGGGGAAAGGAACTGGTGCTGGGGGAAAGGACCCTGGTCATGGGCATTCTTAACGTAACCCCCGATTCCTTTTCCGACGGCGGCAGGTTCAGCGATCCATCGCGGGCGGTGGAGCATGCCCACCGGCTGGTGGAGGACGGGGCTGATATTATCGATCTGGGCGGGGAATCCACCCGGCCAGGGTACACGCCGGTAACGGTGGATGAAGAAATGCGCCGGGTAATCCCGGTTCTGGAAAAGCTGGTGCAGGAGATCCCGGTGCCCATATCCGTTGATACCACCAAGGCCGCGGTGGCCCGGGAGGCCCTGGAAATTGGCGCCCACATCATCAACGACCAGTGGGCCCTGCGGGCCGATCCTGAAATGGCAGCGGTGGTGGCCCGCTACGATGCCCCTGTGATCCTCATGCATAACCAGAGGGGCACGGAGTACGAGGATCTGATGGGGGATATGATCCGCTTCTTCCGGGAAAGCATCGCCCTGGCCCTGGAGGCGGGCATTTGCCGGGACAAAATCATTATCGACCCGGGGATTGGTTTTGGCAAAACCGTGGAGCAAAACCTGGAGGTCATGAGCCGGCTTTCGGAGCTGGATTGCCTGGGGTTGCCGGTGCTGCTGGGGACATCCCGGAAGTCGATGATCGGCAAGACTTTGGATCTGCCCGTGGATCAACGGGTGGAGGGTACGGCGGCTACGGTGGCCGTTGGCATTGCCGCCGGGGTGGACATCGTCCGGGTGCACGATGTAAAGGAAATGGTGCGGGTGGCCCGCATGACCGACGCCATGGTGCGGCGAAAGCCCGTGCGCTGTGCCTGTGGGGAAGGGTAAGACTGGCGGCTGCTAGTGATTGCCGCCTTTAATTCTTCTTAAAGTTTGGATTATACGGGTTTGGGGTGAAAGCCAGTGGACCGGTTGATTTTAAAGGGTATGGAGTTTTACGGCTATCACGGAGTTTTACCCCAGGAACAATACCTGGGCCAGCGCTTTTATGTGGATGTGGAGCTATCCCTGGACCTGGCCCCCGCCGGCAGGGCCGACGATCCGGAACAGACGGTGAACTATGCCCGGGTTTTCCGGCTGGTGGAGGAAGTGGTTACGGGGGCTCCTTGCCGTTTGATCGAGGCGGTGGCGGAAAAGGTGGCCGGTGCCATCCTGGAACATTTTCCGGTAAACGAGGTGCTGGTCCGGGTAAAGAAACCCGGCGCCCCGGTGCCCGGCCATTTCGAATACATGGGCGTGGAGATCCGGCGCAGGAAGGACGCCGTGCATGACGGAACCCCGGGCGGGTCCGCCCGCCACCCTTCAACGGCCTATATCGGCCTGGGATCCAACATGGGGGACAAAAAGGGATACCTGCGGGCCGCCCTGGAAATGCTGCAAGAGATCCCGGGGATTACCCTCCTGCGGGTAGCTCCCTTTTACCGCACCGACCCGGTGGGTTATACGGACCAGGACTGGTTTGTCAATACCGTGGCGGAAATAAAAACCACCCTCTCGCCCCGGGAATTGCTGGCTGCCTGCCTGGAAGTGGAGAACCACCTGGGAAGGGTGCGGGGTGTGCGCTGGGGCCCCCGGGTAATTGACCTGGACCTGCTCCTTTATAACGGGCAGGTCATTGATGAACCCGATCTCGTGGTTCCCCACCCGCGCATGCACGAGCGCGCCTTTGTCCTGGTGCCCCTGGCCGACCTGGCGCCCGATCTGGTCATCCCGGGCCGGGGCGGGGTGAGGGAGCTGCTGGCCGGTGTTGGCCGGCAGGGGGTGGAACAATTAGTGGAACAATTATAAAAAAATAAGGGTCAATTGCTTACGTAACAATAGCCCGGCTTGTCTATAACAGCCGGGCTGTTTATTCCCTCACCCAGGTTAGCTGCCCCGGTGAGAATAAATCCCGCAGGGAGCTTTACCCCTTCTCCTCGGAACCGGAACCAAAGGTGCCGACCGGATCTACACAGTCCCGGAAAAAGTCCCGGAGCTTATTTCCGTTGAAATGCAGCAAGTTTTTAAATATGCTAAAAATAGAAAGTGTCTAAAACATAGAAAGGTGAAAAAATATGCGTCCCAAAATTGCCTTGATTACACCATATAGCGAACTGGGAACGCTGGCCGCCGAGGTGGCGCGAGAACTTGACGAGCCATTGATTATCAAGCAGGGCGCCCTGGAAGAGTCCATTCAAATTGCCCGGGAACTGGAGAAGGAGCATGTAGATGTAATCATTAGCCGAGGTGGAACGGCCGCAGCCATTCGGAGGAATACAGATGTTCCGGTGGTTTTGTGTGATGCAACCACCTTTGATGTTTTGCTGGCTCTACACCGGGTTAAAAAATACAGCCGCCGGGCCGCGCTGGTGGTATACAATCCGGTACCGGGTTTGGATACAATTGCCGAGATTCTGGGTATTGAGGTAAGTCAATTTTGCTCCTATGAGGATTCCCATGGCGTTGAGCGGGAAATCGAACGGGCGGTGAAAGCCGGTTTTGAGGTTATAGCCGGCAGCCTGGTGGCCGTGCGCCTGGCCAGGGAGCGGGGTCTTGTGGCCATCCCTCTTTATACCAGCAAGGAAACCGTACGGGAGGCCATCTTAAAAGCCAGGGAAATTGCCCTGGTTCGCCAAAAAGAAGCGGAACGGGTCAAGCGTACCCAGGCCATTCTGGATTTTGCTTATGAAGGTATTATTGTGACCGACGAACAGGGTATAATCCAGGTCTTCAATCCGGCTGCGGAGAAGATTACCGGTATCAGTGCAGCACAGGCCATCGGGCAAAAGGTCGATCAGTTGATACCCAATACCCGTTTAATTGCCGTGAAGGAAAGCCTTCAGCCGGAATTAGGCGAGTTACAGGAACTCGGGAAGGCTACCATTGTCACCAACCGCGTACCGATCATCGTGAAAAATAAACTGGTGGGAGTGGTGGCAACCTTCCACGAAGTCAGCAGAATTCAGAACTGGGAACGCAAGATCCGCAAGGCACTGTATAGCAGGGGACTGGTAGCCAAGCATACTTTTGATGATATCATCGGCAACAGCCGGGCCATTATCAAAGCGAAAATCCAGGCACGTAATTATGGTTCCTATGAATCTACGGTATTACTGGTGGGTGAGACGGGTACGGGCAAAGAGCTGTTTGCCCATGCCATCCACAATGTCAGCTCCCGCAAACAGGGACCCTTTGTGGCGGTGAACTGTTCCGCCCTCCCGGAAAGTTTGCTGGAGAGTGAGCTGTTTGGTTATGAAGAGGGGGCTTTTACCGGCGCCCGTAAAGGGGGTAAGCCCGGCCTCTTTGAACTGGCCCACGGCGGCACCATCTTTTTGGACGAGATTAGCAGCATTTCTCCGAACATGCAGGCCAGGCTCCTGCGGGTAATCCAGGAAAAGGAAGTAATGCGCCTGGGGTCTGACAAGCTGATTCCGGTGGATGTGCGCATTATCGCGGCCACCAATGAGGATCTGGCAGCGCTGGTGGCCCAGGGGAAGTTCAGAGAAGATCTTTACTTCCGGTTGAATATATTACGGGTTCGCATTCCCCCTTTACGGGAGCGCCGGGAGGATATACCCCTGCTGGCGCAGCATTTTCTGGACAAGCAGCGGCCCGGCTACTCCCTGGACCCGGTTCTTCTGGAGAGAATGCAGCACTACCGATGGCCCGGCAATGTCCGGGAACTGAAGTCTTTTATTTCCCGCTACGCCATCCTGGTGGATGAAATGCCGGCAGAGGCCATTTTTGATGAGTTTATTGCGGAAACCCATCGCCTGGCAAATCCCCCGGAGGATGCGGCCATGGCGGCAGGTGGCGATCAAAGTGGGGAAACGATTACGGTAAAAGTTGGTCCACTGGAAGAAATGGAAAGGGAGTTAATTCAAAAAATGCTGGTCCGGTATGCTCACAACCGCTCGGCACTGGCCAAAGCTCTGGGCATTAGCCGGAGCACCTTATGGAAAAAGCTCAAGCTCGTTCAGTAATTGAACAGTTCATTAAACGATATGTTTGAAAAGAAAACGCAGGTCTTTCCCTGTACGTTTTTTAAGAACTGGCATGACTGTTGCAAGTGTTCTAATGTTCAGAAGGGAAGGCCTTTTCTTCTGGGGCTTTGTATTAGCGCGCAATACAACCCCGTAACAATTTATTCCCGGGGTATCTGGCAACGTTATGGCCTGAGTGAATTGATGGCTCCGGGAAGAACTTTCAAAATTGCCTTAGAGGGAGGAGAAGACATGTCTGGTTTTTGGCGTTCCGCTTCCCGGTCGCAATGGTTTACCCTTACCGGTTCCTGGGCCAGCTGGCTTTTTGATGCCATGGATGCCGGGCTGTATGCCTTTGTCATCGCCTTTCTGGTCAAGGACTTTGGTAACACTTTGCCCGAAGTGGTAGGTGTTGTTTCAATCTTCCTCATTGCTACCGCTGTTGGTGGAGTTTTGCTTGGGAATCTGTGCGACCGCATTGGCAGAAAAAAGACTATTCTGTTTTCAGTATTTTGCTATGGTTTATTCACTTTGCTGGCCGGTACGGCCCAGAACCTTACCCAAATGGCTGTCTACCGTTTCCTGGTGGGGATTGCCGTGGGTGGCCTGTGGCCTGCGGCGGCAGCGTTGATTTCCGAACTGTGGGCTCCTGAGCACCGGGCCAAGGCCATTGCCTTCATGCAGACCGGTTGGGCCGGAGGGAACTTGCTGGCGGCTTTGTTTGCCATGCTTTTCCTGCCCGTTTTCGGCTGGCGCGGCCTGTTCTATGTGGCTTCTATTCCAGCCTGGATTACCTTTATTTATGTACTCTTTGCTGTTCAGGAATCTCCGATCTGGTTAAAGAATCGCCATCAAACGATGAAACGGAACAATGTGGAGTTCTTTGAGCTCTTCAAACCCCAATTTCTCAAGACCACACTTATTGGCCTGCTGGTTTCCATTCTGGGCATGTTCGGCTACTGGATTTTGTTTACTTTTCTGCCCACCTATCTGGACAAGACCTTGAAGCTTGGCATTGCTAAATCCGCCAGTTTTCTGGTCTGGACAGGTCTCGGGGCCATAGTGGGGTATATATTCTTTGGGGTCCTATCGGACAGGTATGGTCGTCGTCCCATTTTCTCGCTCTTCTTTGCCGGCATGGCTGCTATGGTGCCCATTTTTACCTGGACGGTGACCAGCCACGGGATCACCTATCTTGTTCCGGCATCGTTATTCCTGGGCTTCTTTACCGGGTATTTCAGCGGGTACGGTGCGTGGTATTCGGAACTTTACCCTACAAGATTGCGCGCTACGGCTTCGGGATTCCTTTTTAACGCAGGGCGGGCGGCCATTTTCATTGGCCCGGTGGTGGTGGCCAAGCTAATTCCGGTGGTCGGCTTTACGATGGCCATCAGCACGGCGGCCGTTGGATACTTCCTGGCTGCTTTCCTGGTCTTCATCCTTCAGGAAACAAAGGGACGGGACCTTACGGCTATTCCAGAATCCAACGACCAGCCTGCTGATGCCTTGCTGGCCGGTACTCTGATCAAGGAGAACTAGCTTCCGCTCACTCAGGTTTGCCCTGCAAGCCAAACCAGTGCTCATGCTCAAACTCCGGCGGGGCGGGATTCCCGGCCCATTCGGTGTCCAACCTCCGGTGCTTATCCGTGCGGTCGATCCCGCGCCCGCTTGCTCCTTCGCTAAGAGCCAGGGCAGGCTTAACCCGAGATCTTCAGTTTTTTACCTTACCAACTGGTTTAGGAAAGGATGAGGCAGTCATGGGGATGACCATGGCCGAAAAAATCCTGGCCCGCAAAGCAGGCAAAACACGGGTGTCGCCCGGTGAAATAGTCATGGCCCGGGTGGACTGTGCCATGATGGATGACATCCTGGGCCCCCGGGTGCAGATTGCCGATGAACTCAAACGGCTTGGCGCAACCATCTGGGATCGCCAGAAAGTAGTGGTCATTTCAGACCATTATGCACCCGCTGCCAATGTTAAGCAAGCAGAAATACTGGCCTTCACTCGCCGGTGGGTGCAGGAGGTGGGAATCGAAAATTATTACGAGGGACAGGGGCCGTGTCACCAGATTCTGGCAGAAAAGGGCTTTAGCCTTCCCGGCACCCTGCTGGTGGGTACCGACTCCCATACCTGTACAGCCGGAGCCTTTGGCTGTTTCGGAACCGGTATTGGCTCCACAGAAATGCTGGGAGTCATGGTTACCGGCCAGATCTGGCTGCGGGTTCCGGAAACCATCAGAATTAACTGGGAGGGAACCCTGGCCCGGGGAGTAATGGCCAAGGATGTGGTTTTAAAGACCATTGGCGACATTGGCCATGCCGGTGCCACCTACAAAGTAATGGAGTTTGCCGGCAGCGCCATTCGCCAGATGCCCCTGGATGAACGGATGTGCCTGACCAACATGGCTGTGGAGGCCGGGGCCAAAACCGGGTTGATTGAACCGGATGAGCAGGTTTTTGATTTCCTCAGCACCATTGGTCGCACCGGTTATGAGCCCGTATACAGTGATCCGGATGCTGCATATAGCCAGGTATTGAGTTATAATGCCGGGGGGCTCGATCCCCAGGTGGCATGTCCCCACGAAGTGGACAACATCCGGAGTGTGGATCAGGTAGCCGGTATAAAAATCGATCAGGCTTATCTTGGTTCCTGTACCGGCGGGCGATTCCATGACCTGGCCGTGGCAGCTCAGATACTTAAAAATCGCCGGGTTGCTCCCCATACCAGGTTGCTGGTTTCGCCGGCTTCCCGGGATATCTGGCTTAAAGCTTCTCGAGCCGGGATCCTGGATGTCCTGGCGGAAGCGGGGGCTATGATTCTTGCTCCCAGTTGTGGTGCCTGTTTGGGGTTGCATTCCGGCATCCTGGCCGCCGGTGAACGGTGCATTTCCGCCACCAACCGCAACTTTATCGGCCGGATGGGCAGCAAGGAGTCTGAGGTTTACCTGGCTTCCCCGGCCACGGTGGCGGCATCTGCCGTGGAAGGGCGTATCGCCGACCCGCGCCATTACTTGTAGAGGGGGCTGATTCCGGTGACTGGTTATGTGATCCGTGGACGCGTGCATAAATACGGCGACAACATCAATACCGACATCATCTCGCCGGCGCAATACATGGAACTTTCCTATGCCGATATGGCCGCCCACGCTATGGAAGGGATTGATCCCGACTTCAGCCGGAAGGTGCGCCCGGGAGATATCGTGGTCGCAGGCAAAAATTTCGGCTCCGGTTCCAGCCGGGAGACGGCACCTATTGCTTTAAAATATGCCGGTGTGGGGGCGGTGGTGGCCAAGTTTTTTGCCCGTATTTTTTATCGCAACGCCCTGAATATCGGCCTCCCGGTACTTGAGCTGCCGGAGGTGGGGGAAATAAACGACGGTGATGAGCTGGAAATCGATCTGGCAAGAGGAACCATCCGCAATTTAACCCGGAATAAAGACTACCGGTTTACAGCCCTGCCGGACCATATCCTTGAACTGCTTCAGGCCGGCGGCCTGGTTCCCCTTTTAGAGCAGAAAATGCAAACTAAATACTAAACAAAACAAACCAGGGGAGGAGAATCAGCCATGAAACAAACCACCAAACTGCGTCAACTTTTAAAACGGTCCCAGGTGGGCGGTCCCATCCTGTTGCTGCCCGGTGCCCACGACGTTCTTACGGCCAGGATTATTGAAAAAACCGGGTTTGAAGCTGTCTATATGACCGGCTACGGTACAGCCGCCAGCATGCTGGGCAAACCCGACGTGGGCCTTCTGTCCATGAGCGAAATGGTAATGCGGGTCGGTCACATGGCCAGTGCAGTCAACATCCCGGTCATTGCCGACGGGGATACCGGTTATGGCAACGCCGTTAACGTGATGCGCACCGTACGGGAATACGAGAAGGCCGGTGCGGCGGCCATCCAGTTGGAAGACCAGGTTATGCCCAAGAAGTGCGGTCACATGCTGGGCAGGGACGTCATACCCGTGGAGGAAATGGTAGGTAAAATTAAAGCGGCCGTGGATGCCCGTACCGACAGCGATTTTGTGATTATCGCCAGGACCGACGCCCGGACCAGGTACGGCATTGAAGAGGCCATTGCCAGGGGCAAGGCTTACGAGGAAGCCGGGGCGGATGTGCTGTTCATAGAGTCTCCGGAGTCCATTGAAGAAATGAGGCTGATCACTTCCAGCTTCCGGGTTCCCGTGCTGGCCAATATGCTGGAAAAAGGACGCACTCCCCTGCTTTCCGCCCGGGAACTGCAAAAGCTGGGTTACCATATAGCCCTTTACCCCGTTTCTTCCACTTACGTTATAGCCAAAGCAGTCAGCGAATTGATGCAGGTGCTTAAAGAGGAAGGTACTACCCGCAGTATGCTTGACCGCATGATTACCTTTGAGGAGTTCAATACCTTTATTGGTCTCCCGGAAATCAGGGAACTGGAAAGAAAATACGCCACGGGAAGGTAAGGAACAATGTCTAGATATAACATAGCCGTTATTCCGGGAGATGGAGTAGGTATTGAAGTAATTGAGGAGGGCTTGGCCACGCTTGAGGCAGTGGCCAAGGCCCACGGCGGTTTGTCCTTTGAGTTTACCCGCTTTCCCTGGGGGTGCCGCTACTACCTGGAGAAAGGAAAGATGATGGACGAAGATGGGTTAAAAATCCTGCGGGATTTTGATGCCATATACCTGGGAGCAGTGGGATTTCCGGGAGTGCCCGACCATATATCCCTGTGGGGGCTTTTGCTCCCCATTCGCCAGGAGTTTGAGCAGTATGTCAATCTCCGGCCAATCAAGCTATTCCCGGGTGTGACCGGACCCTTGCGATCTGGCAACATTGACATGATTTGCGTCCGGGAAAACACCGAGGGGGAATACGCAGGGGTGGGAGGGCGGATGTTTAACGGCACGCCCCAGGAACTGGCCCTGCAGACGGCGGTCTTCACCAGGCGGGGAATGGAGCGGGTGATGCGCTTTGCCTTTGACTATGCCCGCAAAAACGGCCGCCAAAAGGTAACTTCCATTACCAAGTCCAATGCTTGCAATTACAGCATGGTGTTCTGGGACGAGGTCTTTGCCGCCGTATCCCGGGATTACCCGGATATCCGGGCGGATCAACTGCTGGTAGATGCAGCAGCGGCCCTTTTTGTAACCAGGCCGGAAAGATTTGACGTGGTGGTGGCTTCCAATCTTTTCGGGGATATTCTCACCGACCTGGGGGCAGCTCTCCAGGGGGGCATCGGCTTAGCCCCGTCGGCCAACCTTAACCCCGAGCGAAAATACCCGTCCATGTTTGAACCCGTCCACGGCTCCGCCCCCGATATTGCCGGTAAAGGTGTTGCCAACCCTGTGGGAGCTATCTGGAGCGCCCAGATGATGCTGGAACACCTGGGAGAGGTGGAGGCGGCCGGTGTCCTGATGAAAGCCATTGCAGATGTCCTGGCCGGGGGCGAGGTGCGCACGCCCGACATGGGAGGTAAATCCACTACCACCCAGGTAGGAGAGGCGATCCGGCAAAAGATTCTTATAGCCAGTTAATTAAAGGGGCTTTCAACTGCCCCTTTAATTTTATAATTTTATTTTAAAGGTAAGTTACTGGCATCTTAGTAATGGGGGTGTGAAAATTCTTGAAAATGTTCTTTCTTATGCTGGCCCTGCTGGCCGGTATTTTCAGCGGCATGCAGGGTCCCATTAACGGCGGCCTGGGGAGCAAAATTGGTGCCCTGGAAGCTGCGCTTTTCAATTTTCTTACGGGTACCTTCCTTCTTGCCGTCATTGTGATATCGGGGGGAAAAGGCAATCTTTTACTGGTCAGGGAGGCTCCCTGGTGGCAGTTAACGGGTGGACTGCTGGGGGCGGGTTACGTTTTTCTCATGCTTTTTACCATTCCCAGGTTGGGGGCCGCAATGGCCCTGCTGGCTCTGATTACCGGACAAATGGCCATGGGAATGATTGCGGATAGCTTGGGTTTGTTTGGCTTGGAGCAAATACCGGTGAACTTCTACCGCTTAGCCGGTTTAATTCTGCTCATTTGTTCGTTGCTTTTAATCTATAAAGGAACAGGAAAGTCGTAATGGAAGTCGTGTAAATCGGCAGCCAAAAGTGCGAAAGGTGGTCACGAAATAAACCCTTCTGACTTCGCCAAAGGCAGGAGGGGTAACTGGGAGATAGACCCGATACCCCCAAACTGCCATTTTCCGACTTTATGCTTTTGTGCCTTTGTTATCGACGTAACTGACCATTATTTTAGTTTTCCCTCACCCGGGCTGGTTGCCCCGGTGACAACAAATCCCGCAGGGAATTGCGTAAAAAATATTGCATGTCGAGATACATATCCCAGGTCTTTTCCACCCATTCATACAGCACCTCGTCGTCGTGGCTGAAAAGCACCTTGCCGCCGGTAACCGAATGGCACAAGGTTACGGGAGCATAATTTAACACCTTTATATCCACCGGGTAATGTATTTCCTGCTCCAGTTCCGCACCCAGGGAAAGTTCGTATTCAAGAGCCTTCTCCCGGGGGATGGTTTCCTTTTGCAAATACACTCCTATGTCAATATCCCGGAAGGTAGCTTCTTCCAGAAAAGAACCAAAGGCGTAGGCGAAGATAATTTCTTTTCTTTTAGCCAGCAGGCGGGCGGCCAGCCGGTAAATCGACAGCCGTTCCTTTTCCGGCAGGGAAAATCGCCTGTGCATAAAACCATTCCTTTCGGATGGTCACAGATCGCATTTTACCATGGCTGCAATTTCAGCCAGGTATAGTTCCAGATCATCCAGGTTGTTGCAAATGATATGGTAGACCTTGCTATCATCAATGTCGCCGTAACGGTGGATTAACAGGTTGCGGAACTTTGCCATCTGGATCAGGCGTTCAGCCAGCGGAGGACTTAAAAAAAGCTCCTCGGACCCTTATGGAAAGTATATCCTCTTTTCCCTGGGAAATCAACGGGCCGCCGGTGCTAATATCCTCCCGGGGATTGCCTTCACGGCTGCCGGGAAGTCAATCCTCTCCGGATCAATGCGCTATTGTAAACCTAGATATAATCAGAGAAATCCAACCTAATTGCTAAGAAATTAATTTTTCTGATAATTTTTCTGACACGCGGCAAAACTCTTATTTTTGCTCAAACAAGGCCAAGGAGTTGAGAAAAAATGCTGGCAAGCCTGGTAGTTGAAGAGGTTCGCGCCAGAATTGACAAAGTGGTCCACCTTGATCTGGGCAAGTTTTATACCCGCATTCAAAGGGACGGTACATACATAATCGATTACCGGGTGCGGCTCCAAGCTATGGGGCAGGAAGTGCTACCCACCTGGCGGGCGATGGGCGCCGGTGAGTCCAACGTGGACAAGTCCAAAAGACGGCTGGGTGGGCGAAGCTTTTCGGATGAGGGGCTTTGGGGCCTTGGCCATTGCCTGGTGGCCCTTTTAGAGGAGCGACTGCTTTCCTCCGGGGCGTGGCCAAAAGAAGTGGCACCGGAAAAGAGGAGCTCCCGACGGGGGCCGGACGGTTGGTCAAAAGAATAGCGCGGACAGCAACGAGCGGTATCAAGCGCGGGCATTTCCCGGCGCTGGACCGGGGTACGGATGATTTTGCCGTCCTCTTTCGTAAATACCGTATTCCGTCGCTCGTTATTTAACGCCAGCAGGCAGGGGGTTTTCTCTCGTAAGCCCAAATCCAATATGAACAGAGGGTAAAGGGTAGATCGTTTTGTTCGAAGCAGTACAATTCTCTGGGAAGGAAAAACACCCGGAACCTCTTGAATCATTCCAGTCATAGTGTTTTCTTGACGATTGGGTGGACGACAAATTAAAATAATGATATCAGTTATAACAGGTGGTAGGTTTGATGATGCACGCAAAACTAACCCGCATTTACGAAACAATCTCATCTTTCCACGGTGCGGTAGTGGCTTTCTCGGGAGGCGTAGACAGCACGCTGGTATTGAAAATCTCCAAGGACGTTCTGGGAGCGCATGCGGTGGCCGTTACCGTAAACTCCTCCCTTGCCGTGCCCGGCGAGCTGGAGCGGGCAGGAGAAATTGCCGCCCTTTTGGGCGCGCGACACGTCGTAATCACCGGGAAAGCATTAGAAGATCCCGAATTCCGGCTGAACCCACCCGAGCGCTGTTATCTCTGCAAGCGCCATGTCTATGCCGCCATGGGCGAACTGGCCCGGGAAACGGGGGCAGAGGTGGTTTTAGACGGGGCTAACGCGGACGATACGGGCGACTTTCGCCCGGGTCTGCGGGCCGCCCGGGAGATGGGCGTGCGCAGCCCCTTACTGGAGGCTGGTCTCACCAAAGAGGAAGTTCGCCGCCTGGCCCGGGAACTGGAGCTGCCCAACTGGAACCAGCCCGCCCAGCCCTGCCTGGCTACCCGGATACCTTATGGGGAGTTAATTACTGAAGAAAAATTGCAGCAAATCGCCCGCGCCGAGCAATTCCTTTCCGGACTAGGTTTTTCTTCGGTGCGCGTCCGCCACCACGGGCCGGTGGCCCGGCTGGAGCTGCTGCCGGAAGAAATCTGCCGGATCAGCGATGTCCAGCTGAGGGAAGAAATAAACCGTGAGTTAAAACGCCTTGGGTTTCGCTACGTCAGCGTGGACCTGGCGGGCCTTCGCAGCGGCAGTTTAAACGACCTCCTGGCGCCTCCGGTCACAAAAGAGGTTTGGAAAAAATACCTCATAGATGGGTAATACCAGTGCTTTAACAACTACTTGCAATAGATTGGCTTTGCAGGCCAATCTTTTTTGTTTTCTTTGTTTGGCCATAAATTACCGCCGCCTTAGATCCGCCTCCTTCAGGGGGCGGATGCAGTGACAGCTTTACTCGAACACTATTTCCTTAAGATTGTACTATAAGATCTTAAAAAAATTCAAAGGAGACACCTGCAAGTAAAATAATTAAGAATTAATAAATTTAAAAGCAATTAAATCAAGTCAGAAGGAGGTTTGTTATGGCTAAATTAACCCAGGAAATGAAAGATGTGTTAAAAGTGGTCGGAAAAGGCGGGGCAGTAGTTCACTTAACTACCTGCAGCAAAGATGGTAAGCCGAATATTGTGGCAGAAAGATTTATCACTCATTACAAGGACGAGTATATTTTGATTGCGGAAATGTTTGCCCAGAAAACCAAGGTAAATCTAAATGAAAACGAAGTAGGGTGCATTTCTATTGCGCATCCGGTAAAAGGACATACCTGGGTTTTCCGGGGACCCTGCACGGTGATCAGCCACGCTGCTCTCGCAGACTACAAATGGTACGACATAAAAGCCGGCGAAGTTCTGGCCGAGTGGGGAGAATGGGCGACCAAGGAGCCGCCCAGTGAAGTGCCGCCGGATATAGCTCCTCCAAAACTGGCCCAGCGAGGGGTTATTGCTTTAAAGGTAGAGGAAGTTTACAGCTATAACCCGGACGAAGCAGGCAAGAAAATCCTTTAAAATTTATGGGAGGTGGTTTCTGAAGAGGGATTTATGGGAGGTGTTTTCTGAAGATGGATTTAGGGGAGGTGTTTTCTGAAGATGGCTATAGATTTGACTCCAAGAATGAAAAACTGGCTTGAAGCAATGGGCGTTCACGTGGCTACCGCTACGAAAGATGGCTTCCCGACTGTTACGGTAGCGTATGCATGCCAGGTAGAAGGCAGTACCATTCGGGTTCCGCTTACTCCTCTTCAGATTGAGCAAATTTCTAAAAACCTGGCTGAAAATCCGCAAGTAGCCGTTGCACCCGGACAGCTTGGCGCTGTTCGCGCCCCCTACCAATTTAAGGGCTTGGTGTAGATTTTCAAATTGATTCGGGAAAAATCTTCAAATTAAATTGGGGCAACCAGCTGGTGGAACAAAGGAAATTCTCATTTTAAACCGGTAAC